>NZ_JALQDN010000070.1:0-87787 GCF_023631205.1 Caballeronia sp. NCF2
TCAACATGATGTAGCTCCTGACTTGGTTGGTTGGATGAGCACCAATCGTTGCGCTCGCAGCTACATATGCGAGGGCTATGCCAGCGGCTACTAGAGGATCTGTTCGGTTAACTCGTCGGCCTGATAGGAAAGGGATTGCGGGGTGGAAGCGCGATTTGCGCGCCGAAACCATCCGCAATAGGCGAGGCCGAAGTGTGGGCCGCAGAGAAACAGAGGGCGGGGACTTGTCGGATTCCGACGAACAGCGTGGTCAACGATACGGGACGCGCGTGCGCGGACGAGCCACGTCCCGTATCAGAGTCGATGAGATGAAGATCAGCTTAGAGCTGCGGAGAGACACCGAGCGGCGCAATGGGTTCCATGACCGGCGCGCTTTCCGGCTTCAGATCCTTGATGAAGGTGTCGGACATCGCGATCACGGTGGCGAGCGCGCGCGTGTCGTAGAGCGCGTGATCGACGTCGCCGCACACGGCGGCCCGGACGCGCGTCGTTCGAGACAGCTTCTTGCCGTGCCTGCCGAAATGCGCGTTCAGTTGATCGAGACCTTCGTCGCCTGCGCCGTACACGAGCAGCGTGCGCACGCCTTTGCGTTCGAGCGCATGGACGATGCTGTGCGGATCCGTGAGCGAACCGTGATCCGCCTGAACGACCTTCTTGCGCGTCACACCGGGCATCTGCGATTGCAGCCGCGCCGCCGCATTCGATGCGAAAGCTTTCAGGATCGGCTTGAGTCCGCGCTTGCCGCTCAGCACGAGCCACCATTTTTGCGGCTTCAGGATCGCGGGTCCGAGACGCGCCATCGTGTTGCGCCGCTGCGCTCTGAGCTCTTGCAGCGTCAGATGCTCAGGTACATGGAAGCGCTGCAGATTCACGGCGATGACAGCGCCGATAGCCGGCTCGATCAGCGAAGCGCGCAACGCGCTATATGCACCCGAGCAGATGCCGAACACAACGACGTTATCGTAGCCCTTGCGTTTGAGCCATGCAGCTGCGGTCGCGACATCCTCGATCGTGGTTTGCGCATGAATCGACGCAACGGTGTCGTGCGTGCCATCCGGCGAACGTGCGGGACTGTCGCCGATGCCACGCGCATCGAAGCGCAACGATGCGATGCCGCGTTGTGCCATCTCCCGCGCCATGCGGACGGACAGCCGGCTGTCGCCTTGATGCACGCTGCCCGCTGTATTCGTGATGACGATCACAGGGCCGCCCGGCAGTCCGTCGCGCGGCTCGCACAAGATGCCGAAGAGTCCTGCAGCGCCGAAGATCACCGGGCGCTCGATCGCTTCCGGCGTTTCGATGATCGCATCGTCGCTCATGCTCGGCCGCGCTGCCTTTCTCGTGCGGGCCGGCTTGAGATCGCGGGCCATGCCTTCGGCCACGCCCTCCGCGATCCATTGCGCCGCGCGCTTGAGCGTCTTCTCGGGCAGGACCGACGATGCAGTCTCCTGCATGAATTCGAAGTAGTCGTCGAAGGCTTCCGTCTGCACGTCGACGCCTCGATCGAGCAATACGTTGCATAGCGACCGGCTCGCGCCCGGCCGCAAGTCGGCCACGAACACGCGCTTGGGCAGAGCGGACTGATGGCTCATCGCCTTGCCGAGATCGAGCCCGCTCAGGCGGCTGCGAAACGCTTCGCTATAAACCTGACCGAGCACGTGATATGGCGAATCGACCTGCACCGCTCTCACGACGACGGGAAGATTTTCGACCCACGTCTGTCGCAGCGCGGTGAGTTCGCGCAGATAGTGGCGTCCGTTGACCACGGGCGCGAGGAGCGCGAGCGAATCCACCAGCGGATGATGCGATGCCAGCGCAGCCAGTGTGCCGCCCAGACGCAAGCCGCACAGCGTGACTTTCGTTACGCCCGTTTCCTGTCGCAAACGTTCGATAGCCGCGCCGATATCCGCGATGAAGTGATCGACCCGATCGCTCTCATGATCGATGCCGACTGAATCGCCGGTCGCCAGATAGTCGAAGCGCAAGACCGGAATACCGCGTCGGGAAAGCTCTTCGGCCAGATAGCGCATGGCCTTGTGGCCCCACGCTTCCTCATGCCCGAATGGGTTGCATAGCACGACGCCGTGGCTTCCATGGCCGACGTGAAGCCACCCGAAGCGGCCTCCGAAGACGATCGGCGTCATGCGTCGGCCCCACTTCCAAAATTACCGACGCATAGGCGCTCGCTTCGGTAAGAAGCGATATTGGCAACGCACTGAATCCCTGGGCCGCTCGATGTTTTATTTAGGTCGCGCATTTGTTGAGGTTCTCATTGCACGTTTTGCAAGATTTAACCTCCTTTCGTTTCTGGCCTTCGGTGCGCTGGACAACAAAGTGATGTTTTGCCGCATGCATGGGGTATACCGCCATGCATGCACGAGACCGGACGTCTAGACGTCGATGCAATGTTCGCTATCGCACATTCGCGTCTTTTGGCACGGAAAGAAGTTAAGTAGATCTACATGAATGGAAAGCCCGAATGAAGCGGTTCGCGAGGATCGCCATAGCGCTTGGCAATGGTAGAAGGGCATCTATTGACTATTCGGAGGCATCGTCTAGATTTTCGTCGTGGCCGCGCTCAATCCATCGATTCGATTCGCCAAGGAGACGATCATGTGCACTCGCCTGAAACCCGGACGCCCTCACTCCATCTATTGCATTCTGCCGCCGCACATGCTGGAGCACATCGCGAAGCATGGCGACGCGAAGCAGCGCGAGATCGCCATCGACACGCTGTCGAAGGATCACACGATGCGGTCCTTCCGTGCCGTGGAGGCCACGCTCGCAGTCCGGCGCGCAGCGCCGATGCCCACTGCCGCCGCGCCTTCCGCGCATCGCACGATCTACACGGCCGACGAAACTGAAACGTTGCCCGGCACGGTCATTCGTACCGAAGGCGCAAAGCCCGTAAAAGACGATGCCGCCAACGAAGCCTATGACGGTCTCGGTGCGACCTTCGAGTTCTATCTGGAGGTGTTTCATCGCAATTCGATCGACGATGCGGGCATGCCGCTCATCGGCACCGTCCATTTCGGCAAGGACTATGACAACGCGTTCTGGAACTCGCAGCAGATGGTTTTCGGCGATGGCGACGGCGAGCTCTTCAACCGCTTCACCATTGCACTGGATGTCATCGGTCACGAATTGACGCATGGCGTGACCGAACATACCGCCGGCCTGAATTACATGACGCAGGCGGGCGCGCTGAACGAGTCGATATCCGATGTGTTCGGCTCGCTTATCAAGCAATACGCGCACAAGCAGACGGCGGACAAGGCGGACTGGCTTATCGGCGAGGGATTGCTCGCGAAGGGCGTCAATGGCGTCGCGCTTCGCTCGATGAAGAATCCCGGCACGGCCTACGACGATCCGAGGCTCGGAAAGGATCCGCAGCCCGCCGACATGAGCGAGTACGTTCGCACGACGCAGGACAACGGCGGCGTGCATATCAACTCAGGCATTCCAAACAAGGCGTTCTGCATGACCGCTCTTGAAATCGGCGGATATGCTTGGGAGAAGGCGGGGCGAATCTGGTATGAGACGCTGACCGACTCGCACCTCAAGCCGACCGCGACCTTCAAGACATTCGCGAAGCTGACGCTAACTACGGCGAGCAGGCTATATGGCGCGAGCAGCGCGGAGGCATCGGCGGTCAAGAAGGGATGGCACGAAGTCGGTGTATTGTGATCGTGCGCGCGCTCGCATCTTCGCCGCGCTCCTGTTGTCGGGCGCGGCGCTGGTGTGCGCGGGCTGCGCTTCACATCAATCGTCGTGGGAGCCTTCAATGCACGCGGAGCTGACGACCGATGGCGGGTTAGCTGCCTTTCCCGGACTTGCACGGCCGATCGTTCTCGACGAGAAGGATCTTTCGCCCGACGATGGCGTTGCATTCGCGCATCTCGTCGTGGCGGCGCGTGCCGAGGCAAGCGCATCGAGGCCACGCGCAACGAAACCTGTTCCGGACGGCCGCACCTATCGGATCCATGTCGATGGCGACGATACGCTTCACCTTCACGCCGCCGATCCTTCCATACCCCCTGCCTTTGCCGCCTTGATGGAGTTCATCAAGCGGCATGGACATCGCTAACTTCCGGCTGTGCGTGCGTCAACACTTCGGCTGAATTGGATAATTCCCCAGCTAACTCTGCTTTCGTAAGATGTGCTTGCAGTTTGCTGATTCCATACATTCAAACGGAGTATCTATGAAGCCCGCCAAAGTTCTGCTTCGATCATCATTGAGATGCCCTCCGTCGATCGATCGGCGGCGATCAGAAGCATCTACACGTCAATCAAAGGCAGAACGGCAATCGCTCGATAACTTCGGCGACTGCCGTTCTCGCGTTCGATCACCTCACCCGCGCGAGCTATCAAACCAGCCTTAGACCGAGGCTAGGATTCAAGAATTATGTATGTGCGTTGGCTCATACAAAACACCGGTTTTTCGTTTGCGCAATCCCGGCGTGCTGTATAAGATTGCCAAACATTACAGAATGTAATGTTAATGATGAACGTTTTCCTTGCCTCTTTGTCTGTAAATGCGCAAGGCGCCGAAATCTTGACGGAGCCAGATTGCTGAATGAGCGAGCGCAGACTCTCTCCCGCTCTTTCGATGACCGATCAAGCCGCACCATAAGGAGACTTCATGCCAACTCCCGTTTTCGAGTCCGTACGTCTAGACGATGTGTTGCTCGAACCAGATCCGATCGACCCCGCATGGATACTCGAAGGCAATCCTGTCGCCCGCAGTGGCAGATGGTCGCAAAGTCTCGACACGACGACCTCCTCGTGGGTCTGGGATTGCACCGCCGGCCGCTTCAACTGGTACTTCGAGCAAGACGAGACCATCTATGTGATCGAAGGCGAAGTCATCATTACCGCCGAAGGTCAGGAACCGCGCACGCTGCGCGCGGGACACGCCGCATTGTTTTACGCGGGCACGCGATCTCAGTGGTACGTTCCTAAGTATGTGCGCAAGCATGCCATCCTTCGTCCGCACATCACGAAGCCTGTGTTGTTCGCGCTCAAGGTGAGCCGCAGATTGCAGGGCAAGCCGAGCGGCTATCTGCCTCGCACGTCGCTCAAACAATCTCCTTCGAAGAACATCACGGAACTATCGAAGTGATGAGTCACGCGATGGATAACCTCGTCCATTGGTCAAGGCATTGCGAACGGATCAGGCAGGAGAGCGCACGGTTCCCGAGTTCCTGCGAGGCGCGTGGCACGCCAGAGTAGTCCGTCATACGCCAGCGCTTTAGTTCATTGCCGATGCCATCTGCCGCCGATTCGCAGAAAAGAATCGAACGCGCCAATGCCGGCATGCATGACCGCGCGTGATGCGAATTGGCTCTTTGCTCATGGAGAACTTTTCGCGAAACGTCGCATTCGCCTTTGGCGAATCAATCGACGCACGCTCGTCATAACATATGATTTGAACGCAACGCGGGATAGCTTTTGATTCTGCTGCATCCGTAAAGATACTTCCAGCGAGAGGCGGGCGCGAATTCGCGCCCGTTTTTGTATTGCTCACCGCGCGAATACGCTTCTTCACCTAACTTCGCGAAACGCTACGAAAGCAAACGATTGCGAGTGCGATCATGCCGGCGTTTGCAAATGTACCGTCCACGACTATGCCGTCTGTCCATACGAACGTGCGTATCCGTTCAACGCCGCGAGCGATTAAGAAGTTTTTTCATATGGAAGTCTATTTTTATCGTTGCCTCGACGCAATTTTTTCTTACCTGTAACCTGCGTCTGTGAGAACGCCTGGTGACTCCCAAAAGTTAAACGACGCCCACAGTCGACACGCTCGTTCGGAAGGAATAACACTAACGCAACGAATTGGAGGCTCCGCGATGTCAACCTCAACTGACGTCCTCGAAGCTACGTCCGTCGCTGGCGACTGCGCGTATGCGATGCATGATTCGACGGTAATCAAGCACATCGGCATTGTTTTATACGATGGTTTCTCTTTGCTGGCCGCAGGCACCCTCGCCGAAGCGCTGCATGTGGCGAACGAGTTGCAATCCGAAGCAGCGAATCATTCTTTGAAATATCGCGTGAATCTGGTATCGGCTCACGGGGGTACGGTCTCGTGTTCTTCTTCCATGTCTGTGTGGACGGACCAACTCGCCGGAGGAAAATTCGATAGTCTCGATAACCTTTTCGTCGCAGGAGGCAGCGGCGTGGCACGCGCGTCCTCGGACGACAATCTTATGGAGCTCCTGAGACGCGCGAGCGGGAAGAGCGTCACCATTACCGCGATGGGAAACGCGCACATGCTCTTGTCGGCCGCGGGCGTTACGCCGCGGGACTGGCCTTCGATGAAGCAGGATATTCCGCCCAGTTCGGCGACCAAAACCCTATCAGAGCATGAACGCGATCAGGCATTGATGACATCGCTTGCATTCGTCAAGAAGGACTTGGGCGCCGATCTGGCTATGCGTGTCGCGGACCGTCTCGAATCGGGCGGAGGCTTGTCGCTCGAGGCGGCGTTCGAAGAGATGTATGACACGACGCTGGCCGAGAAGGCGCGCGCGGCGGCGCGTTGGCTCGTGCTGAACTGCGCAAAGGCGATATCCGTCGTCGATGCAGCGCGCATGTCTTCGATGAGCGAGCGCAACTTCCTGCGTCTGTTCAAGCGCGAGATCGGCGTCACGCCTTCGAAATATCTGCTTCGCGCGCGGCTCGATCTCACTTGCAAGCTGCTCGAAAATAGCGATCTTCCGGTCGACAAGATCGCCCGTCGAACGGGCCTCAGCAACGGAGAGAGACTGTCGAAGCTATTCCGCAAGGAATTCTCGATGTCCCCAACCGAATTTCGCGCACGAAGCCGGAATAAGCGCTGAGAGCGAAGCGCTCAGGTTGTCGGCGCCTGATCGCCGACACCTCGTTTGGCCTTGACCGAACTACGCAGACGCGCCTCGAATTGCAGAAGGATCGATTCCTTGGCGAGATTCGATGCCGCGTATTGTCGGCCGAGCGCACCAAGACGCTCACGAAGCGAGCGGTCATTGGCGAGACGAAGTATGGCTTTAGTCAATGCAGTTGGAGACTCGGGTTCGACCGCGAGGCCGACGGAATTCACGACGTCCCATAGCTCGGTGCCTTCATTCGCCGTGGCGATAACCGGCCGATTGCTCGACAGCATGGCGCCGAGCTTCGATGGCATGACGAGATCGGCGGCATCGGCGCGTTGCGGCAGAACATGCATGTCCGCGAGCGCGAGCAGTTCGTGGAAGCGCTCTTTAGGCTGCAAATCGAGGAATTTGACATTGGGTAAGTCGCGGGCCTTATCGAGCAGGAACGATCTTGCGGGCCCGGCACCGCAGATCACGAACATGATGTCCTCGCGCCACGCGAGAAGCTTTGCCGCATCCGCGATAACTTCCAGACCTTGCTTGAGCCCGAGATTGCCGGAATAGAGTACGACCTGCACGCCGCGACCGAGAGCGAGTTGCGCGCGATACGAGTTGTCCGCGCTGTCCGATTGTGCATGCTGCATGTCGACCCAATTCGGAAATGTAAAAGCGTTCTCGCATAGGACGCCTTTTTGCACCGCCAGTCGTGTCATCGCGGCTGAAGGTGTGGAGACCACGTCGGCGCGAGACATCAGCCATTTTTCAGCGGACGATGCGAGCTTCTTCGCCGCACGGCCCTTCAGGATTCCAAGCCGGAAAGCGGCATCGACCTCGTAGTCCTGTACGTGGAGCCAGAACGATGCACTCGCGATGCGCGCTGCCAACAGCGCCATGGGCGACGCGAACAAGGGCGGCTCGACGAGCCATACGGCTTGCGGACGCCACGCGATTTGCACTGCCGCGGCGGGTATGGAGAAGAGTGCGAAGCTCATCAGATGCAATATGCGCTTCAAGCCCGAAGGGCGTTTCGGGCACCAGAAGGGCACGCGTATCACCGAAACATTGTTGAGCTGTTCCGTCACGTATGTGTGCGAGTTATAGCCGGCGCGAACGCGCCATTCCGGATAATACGGAGAAGCGGTGATTACGCGTACCGTATGTCCGCGCAATGCGAGCCATTCCGCCAGCTCGGCAGAATACTTTCCAACCCCGGTTACTTCCGGGGCGTAGTTGAGCGAGATCATCAGCACTTTCATCGAGCCACCCAATGTGGTTGAAACTGAAGAGTCGGCGTGCCGAACGCGCTGACTTTCAATCGAAGCGCTTGCGAATGAAGCGGCATGGGTTGCCGCCATAAACGCCTTCGGGCTCGAGCGAACGATGTACGACGGAAAGCGGTGTAACGACCGCCGAACGGCCGATGGTCACGCCCATTTGCACGACACAATTCGCCGTGATCCACACGCCGTCTTCAATGACGATCGGTGCAACGCTCAGATTCATCGTCGTGCTCATTGCGTGCGAGCCGGCTGTGAGGAACGTGCCTTGTGAAATGCACACATGCGATCCGACGCGGATGGGCGCCTGGTTATAGATCCACACATCGGCGCCGAACCATGAGTGATCGCCCACTTCGAGATTCCACGGTGCTTTCACGCGAAGCTGTTGCAGGAAGCGGCAACCGACGCCTATCTTCGCGCCGAAGAGACGGAGTAACGCAACTCGCACATTCGAAAACGGGTTGAGCTTGTTATTGATGACGCAGGCTTCGACAACAAACCATAGTGCTTCGATGAGCGTCGATCGCGCCTTCTCATAGTTGCCCTTTCCTGCTCGGCTCAGATCGATGATGCGATTGGCAGCGTGCTCGTCCTTGACGTCGTGGACAAGGGTTTCCGCGTTCGGCACCGCATTGTCGGTGAGGAGTTCTGACGCCATTTGGAAGCTCTCCCAGCAGTCGTTGCACGTTTCAGGTATTGGCGGTGCGGACAGATCGACTTAACTGTCGCCAATCCGGGACATCTTCGGAGAGGGCTGCCAGCACATACGGCGCACTCGAAACGTCTCCAGTGCATGACGAAGCACCGACAGCCTGCGGTCGTCCGTCAAGGATTCGATGCGCTGCTTGCCTCGCTGGATCAGCCGCATTCTCAGGTCGGGGTCGATGATGAGCTCACGAAGTGCATCGGCCATGCTGTCCGGGTTCACAAGTTCGATGAGAAGCCCCGCGTCGTCAATCTGGTCTCGCAGGTTCTTCAGGTCGGAATACAGCACGGGGACGCGAAGCTGAAACGCCTCGTAGGGCGGCAGGTTCGTGGGCCCGAAATACGTGGGCATCACCAATGCGACCGCCTGACGATAGAGGCAGGTCACTTCGATATCGGACACGAAGCCTGCAAAGCGGATTCGGTCCGCCAGCCTGAGCTCATCGGCCACTGAGCGTACATGAGCCAGGTTGCCGAAGTCGCGCCCAGAGAATATGGCGCCGACCCTGATCCCGAAGCGATCCTCCAGGCTGCGCAATCCCCGCAATAGATAGACATGGTTCTTATGCGGCCAGAACTGGGCGGGATAGTAGACGTAGTCGCAATCCAGGCCATACTTTGCCTTGATGTCGATAAAGCGATCCGGATGATCAAGCTCATGCTCGGACAACTGCGTTCCAATCGCGGGAGAAAAGGGAATCACATGAACTCTTTCCTCATCGACGGCATATCGTCGGATCACGTTATCGCGTCCCGCTTCTGAATCGACTACGACACCGGTCGCTTTCTTCAGCGCAAGTTGATAGATCTGCTCGCGGCGCTCGAACTCGCCGCCACAGCGAACTTCAGGAAAGTCCACTTCATCGCGGTGCGCCAGATCCCAGACCGTAAAGAGATAGCTGAATTGTGCAGTCACGAGAGCCAGATAGGACGGACCCGTGAAGTAGACGAGGTCCGCGCCCATTTCCCGTAAAGACCGGTCGAGCCAATTGAAGTACACGTGCTTTCTGAATAGTTGAGGCGGATTGAGCAGGCGCCACATGACATGGAAACGCGCAAGCAGCTTTTGCCAGCGGTGAACGCGAAGATAGCGAGCATCGATTCCATTCCGATGCAGTTCTTCGATCGCGGACCTGCGCGTCGTGATGAAGGTCACGTTACAGAGTTCGGGCGGCAGGCGCTTGGCCAGAAGCGCAGCATTCGTCGCTTGCTGAAATCCTCCGCCTACTGAATTGTCCAGTTCGATAAAGACCACCATCCGGATCGGCCGGACATGAAAGCCGATGCCGGTGACATCCGCGCCGCTCGCATGTTCACGAGTTTCAACGCGGCGATGGGCGAATCGGGGAACTGCCAGATCACTTTGATAGGTAGTGCTCGAAGCGGCTCTCTTGAACAACATATCTTGAGTTCCCCGCAGAAGAAAGGACATGTTGCGTTCACAGCGACACGATCAATATCGGATCGTCTATCGTGGGCTGGTCTAACGATAGCCTGCCGTATATCCGCGCGACCCGTTATGACGGATGACGGCAAGACGTTGGCTGACCGATGAGTGAGACCGCGCCCGCCATCGCCGCGGACTCAGCACGCGGATGCCCGGCCAAAAGCTTGATGATTTCCGCCAACGGACCTTGCCGGGCATCCGCGGCGCTACGATGCCTTTCCGGGGCGTTGCACGAGGCTGTCGAAAGGTGTCGACGAACATTGCCGCTCCCGCATGCGTCCTGGCTCACTGGAGAACGTCTTTGAAAACGCTCCACATCATTCCGTCTATCGAGGCAAGGAGTGGCGGTCCGGCGGAGGCAATCAAGAAGCTCGCTGCAGAACTGCGGCTGTTTGGACACACGGTCGATATCGTCTGTCTCGATCCTTCGGCCCATGCCGACACGTCAGATGACGCTGTGTTCGATCGAGTGGTCCGCCTTGGACACCATGCAGGGAAATACTCGTTCAACTTCCGCCTCGTTCGCTGGCTGATCGAGCACGGCAGCCAATATGACGCGATTGTCGTGGATGGCATTTGGCAGTTTCATAGCGCGGCGGCCGTGTTTTCGCTGCGTCCGCGGAAGATTCCATACTTCGTCATGCCGCACGGAATGCTGGATCCATGGTTCAACATAGGCCATCCACTGAAGTTCGCGAAGAAGCTTGTCTATTGGTTATTCGTTGAACGACACGTCCTGAGCAACGCGAAAGGCGTTCTTTTCACTACGGATAGCGAGCGAACCCTGGCGCGCAAAGCATTCCCGCTATATCGCGCCAAGGAAAACACCATGACGATCGGCACCGTGCCGCCACCTTTGATCGAAAAGGCAGAGGTTATAAAGCGGCGCGCGTCGGGGCATTCGAATGACAAGAAGTTGATGTTGTTTCTAGGGCGGCTCCATGAAAAGAAAGGCTGCGACCTGTTGATTCGCGCCTTTCACGATCTGCGAGACGCCGCGAACGATTATCAACTAGTTATCGCGGGGCCTGACAACAACGGCGTCGCGGCGAAGCTGCGTCGTGAAGCCGAACAACTCGGGCTTGCCAGGAAAATCACCTGGATCGATATGGTGACGGGCGCGGACAAGTGGTCCTTGTTGCGGGCGGCGGACGTCATGGTCTTACCTTCGCATCAGGAGAACTTCGGCGTCGTGGTGGCCGAGGCGCTCGCATGCGGCGTGCCGGTGCTACTGACCGACAAGGTCGGAATCTGGCAGGAAGTCGTGGCGGACCGAGCGGGCCTCGTCGATGTGGATACGCTGCCCGGCATCACTCGGTTGCTCATGCAATGGACGAGCTTGCCGGAGCATGAAAAGGATGCGATGAGATCAGCTGCGAGGCAGTGCTTCGACGACCGCTTTCATGTATCTCGCGCGGCCAGGAAATATATTTCGCTGATGAGTGACGGCCGCGCCTAATGATCGAGGCAAGATACGTGCGTTCGTGCGCGCGATCTTCGCATGCGCGACTTATATGACGAGAAAGGGTGGAGCCGCGACGCGAATCGGTCAACACCTTGCCAGATTCCGTCACTTGACGAGAGACGAATCACAACGGGCGCTAAGCTTCAGTTACGGACGATGCGCGTTCTGGCCTCTGCTACGCGTTTCAAAGCGCGTCCATCTCGGACATTCTCCAGTCGGGACACATCATGAGGGTATATTCGGCCGAGCAGGACATTGGGGTTGAAGAAAGCGTCGATATCATCGCTCACGACGGCGTCACACTTGCTCTTATCATCCGTGCTTCCTTCTCGAGAGAAGGCGTGAATTTTTTCACGCCGCGCGAATACTCGCAGCAACTCGCGCATATGGAGCATGCCGCCGGAACGAAGATATGCGCGCATGTGCATAACATCATGGCGCGTGAAGTAAAGCTGACGCAAGAAGTTCTGCTGATCAAAAGAGGACGCGTTCGCGTCGATCTTTATGGTGCGAACCTGCACTATGTGACGAGCCGGACACTTGGGCCCGGAGACGTCATATTGCTGTCCGCGGGCGGTCACGGCTTCGAAATGCTCGAGGACGCGGCCTTCATCGAGGTGAAACAAGGGCCTTACATGGGCGATCACGACAAGGTTCGATTCGAACCGCGGTCGTGAGTTACGGCGTTGAAGAAAGCGGCATCAAGACCCTGAGATTGTTGTTCGCATGTGACTTGGCATAAGAGGAGAAGAAACGATGCCGAATAAGGTCGCGCTTGTTACCGGAATAACCGGTCAGGATGGTTCCTATCTCGCTCAATTCCTGCTCGATAAAGGATATGAGGTGCATGGCGTCAAACGCCGTTCATCGCTCTTCAACACCGACCGTATCGACCATCTTTACGAAGATGATCACGTAGCGCAGCGAAGGTTTCATTTGCATCACGGCGATCTCACCGATTCTTCGAGCATCCTGCGTATCATCCAGCGCGTTCAACCGGACGAGATCTACAATCTCGCCGCGCAAAGTCACGTAGCGGTCTCGTTCGAGGAACCCGAATACACGGCCAACGCGGACGGTCTGGGCGCTCTGCGAATACTGGAAGCGATGCGCATATTGGGTCTCGAGAAAAGCGCTCGCTTTTATCAGGCATCGACATCCGAGTTATATGGGCTGGTCCGGGAAATACCCCAGCGGGAAACCACGCCTTTTTATCCGCGAAGCCCGTATGCCGTTGCGAAGCTGTACGCGTACTGGATAACGGTGAACTATCGCGAGGCTTATGGCATCTATGCGTGCAACGGCATTCTGTTCAACCACGAATCGCCGGTTCGTGGAGAGACGTTCGTCACGCGTAAGATCACGCGCGCGATTGCTCGCATCGCAATCGGATCGCAGGACTGCCTGTATCTCGGCAATCTGGGCGCAATGCGCGACTGGGGACATGCACGCGATTATGTTCAGATGCAGTGGCTCATGCTGCAACAGCCCGAGCCGGAGGACTTCGTGATCGCGTCCGGCGTGCAATACAGTGTGAGGGAATTCGTGCAACTTGCTGCCGCGGAGCTCGGTATCGTTCTGCGCTTCGAGGGCAGCGGTGTCGACGAGGTCGCGATCGTGGAGCGGATCACCAGCAAGGAATGCCGTGTCGCGCCAGGGACCGTGATTGTGCGTGTCGATCCTCGCTACTTCAGGCCGACGGAAGTAGAGACCCTGCTGGGCGATCCGTCGAATGCTCACGCGAAACTCGGTTGGGCGCCAACGGTGACTTTTCCAGCGCTCGTCAAGGAAATGGTGCAGTCCGATTATCAGATAGCGAAGCGCGATGCTCTGATAACCCTAGCCGGATACCGTGCGCTGGAACATCACGAATAAGCGCGCACGTGCGAGTGTCGACCGGGCCCGCTGGCTTCGCGGCCAGCGGACCTTTGATCGAAGAGTCGGTTCATTTTCCGGCTAACCTGCGGATCAGCGGTTGCAGACCCCGAGGCAGCTTCGCGAATCCGGCGCGTGTCAAGCGGAAGAAAAGATATTCGCCCAGCACGGACATCATCGTTCGATTGAGCGGCGCTGTGTTCATCGAGGTCTTTGGAAAGACGTCATACTCCGAGGGCTGTCCGAATCCGAGGAACATCGACGTTCGTTCGTTGACTTCGGAAATGAATTCCGTGTTCACGATGATCGGCTCGGACTTCTGTATTTCACTGTCGACCTGGAAGAACACGCTTTTCCTGACGAAGTTCTTGTCGGTTACGGGTCTCGCTCGATGAATGCCGTAGGTGTTGTAAATGACGAGCGATCCGCGCGGCATCTTGAAGCTCTTGACGTCCGACGCGAGGTTATCAGCGATGAACTCGTCCGTGTAGTCGCTATACGCCTTTTCTCCGGACCAGAGATGCGAGCCCTCGATGTACTGGAACTCGCCGTCGTCGACATCGGAGACATAGAAGATAAAGATGATTCCGGGAATATGAGCGAAGGCTTTGTCGGTCTTGTTGTCGGTATGCCACTGCATGTGGTGCCCGCCGTACGTTTCGTAGTATCTCAGCGCCTTGAGTCTGAACTTGTCGCCCAGATATCCTTCGCAGACCCTGAAAACAAATGATGAGGTCGCGAAGTCGTAGAAGGTCTTCGACACGGCGAGCAGGTTCGTCAGATAGTATTGCTTCTCCCAGAATACACCGGCGACCTTGTTGACGTTCAGGCCCAGCTTCGTTGCAGTCGAATCGTGTTCTATGCGTTCGATGGCCGCTGGTGCAAGGGCGGAAGGAAACGCAAAGTATCCTTTTTGATTCAGCTCTGCGACTACCTGTTCGGGATTGACAGAAAGGAATTCGCGAGTGAAGAGCGCCTTCTCCGTCTGGCTCCACGATAAGCCAGCTCGAACGGAAATGTCAGGCGACGAGTGCTCGATCGCCTCTTCATTGAGACCTGGTTCTGCGGCGTCGAAAGGCAAGCTTGCCATTTGATTCTCCGGTCGTAAGTCGCGTGTCAAGCCGACACGGCACGCGGTGGATCGTCAACAGGCCATACTAGTCGCGCACAGCTCATTGACCGATGCAAGGCGGATGTCGGCAAGGAATTGGCCGAGACAGGGCGAGGTGTGAGCGCTCTCCCGACACATCGACCCGATTCGGCCAACCTCATGGCATATTCCGTCAACTCCGTCATCGGCCAGACGTGCGCTCCTATGCTTCGTGCACGTGCGAAGGTGGTTCACGGGTCGACATGTGCCGCGAGCAGCCAATTTCCGCAGGATCGCGTCGGGCGTGAAACCACCGGGGAGAGGCATGGACGTGACGAAGATCGAATGCGTGCTTGCGATGCTCGACAGAGCCTGAGCGATGCCACCACCTTTGGCCGCCTCGCGCCGTGCCCTCTTCGCGATGTCCTCGCGTCTGTTCGAAATGTTGCCATTCGGCGTCGGCAGATCGGAAGGACGCGACAGGGATCGATATCGGCGAGCTGCGCTTACGATCGCGTGCAACGTCTGCAGTTCCGGCCTGGCGTTCATTGTCCTGATTGCATCCGTCTCGTGGACGCTGCCGTATCTGGGCCAACAACGTTTCGGCGTATGGATGACGTTCTCGAGTCTCGCCGCAACGCTCGCCATGCTCGACTTCGGCATAGGCAATGCGCTTCTCAATCTCGTTGCAGGGGCGCGAGCGAATGAAGATGCTCGGCGCATTCGTGAGCTGATCACACATGGGGTATGGCTGCTCGGCACTGTCGGCGCGATTTGCGGAATCTGTTTGTACGCTGCGCTCCACATATTCGACTTGCGCCTCGTCTTCGGCCATAGCGCTGACGCCGCTGATGAAACGCTGGTGGCTGCGACGCTCTTTCTCGTTCTAACCTGCCTGAACATTCCTCTCGGTGGAGTGAAGCGTGTATGTCATGGCCTTCAAAGAGGCTGGGAACAGCATATCGTCAGCTCGATCGGTTATCTGATATCGCTGCCGCTCTTGTATTGGTGTTGTCTGCGTCAAGCATCAATTCCGTGGCTCTTGTTCGTCACCTATGGCATTCAGATCTGCATGTCGTCGTGTCTCGTTGTGCGATTGAATCGACAAGGATTGCTCGGCTTGATTTCGGGTGGGGCGCACTCGACGATGTGGACTGATTCGAAGAAGATCCTCAGCATGGGATCGTTGTTTTTCGGACTGCAGGTCGGCGTCATGTGCGCAAGCGGCTTCGACGCGCTCATCGTCGCAAAGTTATTGGGCGTGACGGAAGTCGCGAAGCTCGCCGTCGCACAGCGTCTGTTCCAGTTCCTTACTGTCGGGATCTCGATGCTGACGGTGCCGCTGTGGGGCCTCTATGCCGATGCGAAGGCGAGGGGCGACACGAATTTCCTGTCGATGACGTTAAAGCTGTCGATGCTCGGCACCGGTGCGATCGCCATCGTGACCAGCGGATCGATATTCGCCGCCTCCTCGTGGCTTCTGAGCAAGTGGGTCGGCAACCACCTTAGTATTCCCGTCGCGCTGCTCTGCGCGGTTGCGGTCATGTCGGTAGTCGATGCGTTCGGCAATGCGTTCGGCATCTTTCTAAACGGCGTCGGCGAGCTGAAATCACAACTGGTCGCGGTGTGTGTGAGTTGTGCGCTCGCCTTGTCGCTCAAATTCTGGCTCGTGTCCACATTCCATGAAGTCGCCTGGGTGGTGTGGTCGACGGTGATCGCAAGCCTGGTGTCTGACTACTGCGTGTACCTGTTCCTGTTCAGAAAGCGCATATTCGCGCATCTGAGCGTGTTCGACGACAAAGGTGCGACTTCCGCATAAGCGAACGACCGGCAGGAAAGCGCAGTAACGTCTTCAACCACGATGCCGTTCGCGCCAATGTCTTGCCACATTCGGTCAAGCAAGCCGGCGCAGCGGCGGGCTGGCTACATTCAAGGCTGTCGGAGCGGGTGGAGTATTGGATCGGCTATACGAGCATTCCTTTCTGACGATTGCCGGAGCGCTACAGATGACTAATGACTTCGCAGACGACGTTGCCTTGCCACGTGGCGATAGCGCGGAAACGGTCACGGAATCGTATATACGGTTTCTGAAGCGCAACTATAAGGTTATCGTCGGGACGACCGTAATCGTTGGCAGCGTCGCGTGCGAGTACGCGATCCTCGCAACGCCGATCTATCAAACAAGCATATTGCTGCAGGTTCAGGAGCCTCCCGAATCGTCGGGCAGAAGCTCGCTCGAAGATGTGTCGTCACTGTTCGCGGTGAAGCCTCGCGCTGCAGCCGAAGTCCAGAAGATCACGTCGCGCAGCGTGCTGGAATCAGCTATCGCACCGATGCATTTGGACATCTCGCTCACTCCGCGTCGCGATATCTGGACTCGCGCGCAATCGAAGTTAGGCGCCGCGTGGCGCAGAATCACCGGCGAGGCCGAGGTAGGCGGCGTTCAACCGGGTTTGGCTTCGATTGCAGAAGTGCCCGAAAGCCTGCGCAAGAAGGCACTGGAAGTAGTGTCGGAAGGCAACGGACACTATCGTCTTTTAACCCCCGACGGGGAGACTTTTAAGGGCAACGTATCGACATTGGAAAACTTCGAGACGAAGCGCGGTGCGATCGCGTTGAAGATCGATGCGCTTCCTGGAGGTGCCGGTCAGGTTTTCGATCTTCGGCGGCTATCGCGATCGGCAGTGGTCGAAAAGCTTCAGGAAAGACTGAGCGTCACGGAGCGAGGGAAAGAATCGAATATCGTTAGCGCATCCCTGGAAGGCACCGATCCGGTTTTCATTCGAAACTTACTTCATGCAATCGGCACGACCTATGTCGCGAGTGAAGAGGCGAGAAGAAGCGCCGACGCACAGAAATCGATGGAGGCGTTGAGCACAGAACTGCCGATACTGAAGGGTCAGATAGAGAAATCGGAGGACCGGTTCAGCCGGTTCAAGAACGAGACGGGCTCAGTCAATCTTAGCGAGCAAGCGAACGTCGTCATCAGACAGCTGGCCGACGTGCAGGCCAAGATGACGGATCTCCAAGTGCAACGGCAGGAACTTCTGCGAAGGTTCACGAAAGACGACAGCACGGTGCTTGCGGTGGATCGGCAAATCACTACACTGAGCGCGCGTGCCACGCAATTGGAAGCCGAAGCGCGAATGTTGCCGGAACTCGAGCAACAGGCGCTTCGGCTTTCACGCGATATCAGCGTCAACAATCAACTCTACGCAGGCTTGCTGGCGAACATGCAGCAGTTACGCTTCATCAAGGCCGGCCGGGTGAATGAAGTACGACTGATCGACGACGCCACGCTTCCTGAAGATCCGATAAAGCCACGGCGATTGCTCATTGTTGTGCTCGGAATCGTTGGCGGCGCTTTTCTGGGAATTCTGCTCGCGCTCGCGAGAAAAGCATGGTCGGGCAAAATCGACGGTCCCGATGATATCGAGCGGCGCACGGGTTTGCCTGTGTTTGTGAGTGGCGCGTTCGGAAACATAGCAGGGGCCGCATCGTATCGCCAAGGCATCGACGTTGCTCGCGCAGGCGCGAGTACCACATCCAGAGCGCCGTCGATCGAGAGCCTGCGTCGATTTTCTGCCATCTTCGAGCATAAGATGCTCGAGTCCGGTTCTCGCATTGCGGTTTTTAGCGGGGTCAATGCGTGGACGGGAACATCATTCGTAGCGGAGCAAGTCGCGGCTCAACTTGCTCAGAGCGGCGCGCGCGTGCTCTTGATCGATGCCGACGCGCGCGCGGGACGCTTATCCAAGAGGCGAAACGCCGGATCTGCGCCCGGGCTATCGGATGTTATCTCCGGGCGCAGCACGTTCGACGAGGTCGTTCGAATCGGCTCCGCAGGTGACTTCGACTTATTGCCGAGCGGAGTGCGAACGGACGGAGTACCTTCCAGCCTTTCGAGGGATACACTACGAAAATCGCTGACATCGGTTGGCGAGCGTTACCAGTTCGTCATCCTTGACGCTGCGCCGGTGCTCAGCGCGGCCGAGACGCTCGTCATGGCGCGGCAGGCGGGTTGTGTGTTCATTGTCGCGCGAGCGAATTTATCGAGAATCGCCGATCTGACAGCTTGCGTCGACGCGTTCGAATCGATCGGCGTTCGGGTAACCGGGGCCGTGCTTAATACCCTGGGCCGCAGAAAACATAACGCGCTGACAGCCGCCCCCGTCGTCGACGCCGAGTCGTCTTCGACGGCCGGCAACTCGCGCGCTTCGCCGAGCGCCTTCGGCGGCGCTTCACTGACCACGCAACGCGAGGCGATTCGCGACGGCATCGCGCCTCGTCCATCGGGACTTCACGAGACATGAACGATCTGCAAATGTGTAGCGTCGGCCGGGCCGCCGCAGCCCGCGGGTGTCATGACGGATCCCGTCGCGCTGTAGCGGTCTTTGCGCTGGCCTCGGTGGTCTCCGTGGCGTCGACTTCGACGCGCGCCGCCGATCTTACCAGCGCCCAATGGACCGCCTTGCAGAAAAACGCACAGTCGATCGTCGATACGGAATCACCGGCATCGGCATTGCCTTTCACGATAAGCACTGCGCTCATAGGAACCGGGCGTCGACCTATTGTATTTGCTCATTACTTCACTCCATTTCCTCTCTCTATCGATAACCTTCCGGCACGTTCCGATTACTATTGCACGGAGTATCTGAATCGCTCCGGTGAAGGAAGCAAATACGCGAGCGTTGGCGGCTATCTGCGCGACCGGCCCTTACCTTTGGCCCGTTACACCACTAACGTCTATAAGCAGCGCGCCCTGGCCGTGGAGATACTGCGCGCGAGGAAGATTGACATAGACGGCTTCGGCGTAGACCTTCTGCAAATCAACAGCGGCTCGCTATGGGACGACGTGATGCGCGTCTATTCCGTTGCACAGCATGTCGCGCCCGACTTCAAGATTCTGGCCGAACCGGATATGGCGGCGCTCGATGGTGTCAGTGTGTCGGATATGGTCGCGGCCATACGTGTCATTGCAGGACAGAAGAACGCGTATCGAATGGCCGACGGAAGCCTTGCAATTGCGCCGTTCTACGCGGAGAACGTCAGCCAGAATTTCTGGTCGGATGTGATTCGCGGAGCTGCGGCTGCAGGCGTGAACGTCACGTTGATTCCCATTCTTCTCGATCCCGCCAAATCCGCCGACTTTCGCACAATCACGAATTCCTTTTCGTTCTGGGGCGTTCGAACGGTGCCGGAATCGACCGATAAAGGCGGTTGGGAAGATCAGGCGCTTACAAATCTCGAATCGTTCGGTGCAGATATCATGACGCCCGTCGCGCCTCAGGATTCACGGCCAAAAGACTCGGTGTTCTGGGAAGCGCAGAATTCCGCACTCTTTCGGGCGCAGTGGTCTCAGGTGACGTCGCGAGATCCAGCCTACGTGCAGCTCGTCACCTGGAACGACTACTCGGAATCGACTCACGTCTCGCCCTCTGTGGGTACGCAGTATGCCTTCTATGATCTCGCGGCTTACTACATCGAATGGGCCAAGACCGGAAATCCGCCGCCGATCGTTCGGGATAGCATTCTCTACTTTCATCGCAGGCAGATCTTTACGCCGGGCCAGTCTTCGACGCCGGAGACCGCGATGGTCGAAGAAGGCGTGGGCTCAGTCGTCAACGACATCGAAATGGTCGCCTTCCTGACCGCGCCCGCTGTCTTGCGGATAACCTCCGGCGGAACGGACCACACGTCGAATGGCGTGGCGGGCTTGAACGTATTCCGTGTTCCGGCGGTTTCCGGCGTACCGAGCTTCGCCATTATCCGCAATGGAGCCACAGTCGCACAGGTAACGTCGACCACATCGATCGTCTCGGTAGGCGCGGCGCAGGACCCGTTATACATCGGCGGAGGATCGGCGCGCTCGCCCGTAAGTCTGGTATGCAGCCAGTAGCGCGCTCAACAAACGACATGGCGGCCACATGAAAAGTCCGGCGAACGTGGTTTCATATCTTGCATTGGGTATCTTCTTGTTCGCGGCCGAGTTCTATACCCTGGGGATGAGTCCCGGGCATAGCCCGCTGATGCTCGTGTCTCACGTTCTCTTGCTTGGCGTGGTCCTCTTTCACCTCGGCATGCACTTGTTCGACAGCAAGCCGTCGTTTGCGGACGCATCTGTCGTGGTGTTCGAGATAACTTTCCTGATACTCGCACCGGCTCTTCAGTTGGCGCATGACGCGCAAGTGCTCGTGAATACGATGCCCTTCGACGACACTTCGGCGCTGCATGCGAATCTCATATTTATCGTTTTCATTGTCACTTACCTTGGCGCGCGACATCTTCTTCCGCGCACGATTCAAGCGTCGACGGCCCGCGCTTCGGAACCATTGGCGATCCGTTATGCGGCGCTTATTCCGGCTCTGGCGATCTGCGTCGTGGCTGCGATGAGCGCATTCAATTTTGCCAGCCAACTGCAGGCCGGCGATCTGGACGGAATCGACGTCACCCCTTTGGACATGATTCGCGCGAAGGTGCTTTTCTTTCTGATCGTGCCCGTGTTCATTCTTATCGTGTTGCATCGTCCTCGTCGAATCGGGCTGGTGTGGATTGCGCTCGCGCTTTTCGCGTTCGTCTTGCTACTCATTTGCCAGAATCCGCTGACGGAAAAGCGAAACGCACTCGGTCCCATCTATCTCACGCTGCTCGCATTGGCGTTTCAGCGGCACCTCAAGAGTCCATCCCGAGTGTTCTGGGCAATCTTCGTTTTGAGCGGACTGTTTTTTCCTTTTTCCGAGTTGTTCACGAACAGCAGAATCGATAAGTGGCCGCTTTCTGGGGCCACGATAGAGAGCTTCTTCGAGGAGCACTTCGCATCCACGACCTATGACGCGTGGGCCAATACGGAAGCCATTGTGGAAATGGTGAGTCGGGAAGGAATCAATGCGGGCAGGCAGCTCGCGGGCTCCCTGTTGTTTTTCGTTCCACACACTGTCTGGCCCGACAAGCCTCTGGCGACCGCGATTCTGGTGGGCGAATATCTGCAGCGAAATTACAGCATGTGGTTTCTAAACCTTTCCGCGCCGTTGCCTGCCGAAGGCTATTTCGATTTTTCGTGGGCGGGCGTCGTAGCTTATGGTTTCTTGCTGGGTTATTTCTCGCGCCGCGCCGACGCGTTGGTCGAATCGCCGATACCGCTTCGGCGAGCGCTGGGATGCTATCTGTCGTTCTACGTCGTGTTCGTCCTGCGCGGGTCATTGATGGTCGCGGTCGCTTACGTGGTGCCCGTTCTCGTCACGTTTCAACTCGTGTCCGTGCTCCTCACATCGCGAGAGAACAGACGCGCCGAGCCGCGCACGGCGAGGCCGCTCTATAGCGGTATGGCACGTCGAAAGTAACCTCTCGCCGGTTTAGAGAACGGTGAGTGCTTCAGGCGGGGACGCCGCTCATGTTCTGCTCTTGCCCAATCCAGATCTGACTGTCGGGAAACCAGAACTCTCTGGATTTTGGCGGCGCAGCCAATGTCACTGGCAAGTCAGGATTGAATATTTTTGACCAGGCCGACAGATAGGACGGCATCTTCACAAGATGGCCGCAGTTCGAAAGCAGCAGACTCGATACCAGCGCTTCTCGTCCGATCTCCAGCCCGGGATGACCGCTGAAGTGCACTGGCTTATCGCCGTTGGATAACAGTTTCGCGGGCGCGACATTGATCGGACGCTCGAACGGCCACGCGCTGAAGAATTCGATGAAAGCCGGCTCGTCGCTGGAAACAAATATGTTGGTCAATTGCGGGTTGAGCATGAGCGTCTTATCGACAAGCCGGCAGAAATCGACCCACGGAAGCGTCACCGCTTCAAACTTCTTGTCAGTGCCTCTGAAGTGCACGCCCAACGTGGAGGCGCTGATCCCGAGTCTTGCGCAGGTCGATTCGACTTCTTCGCGGATGTGCGCCGCGGGCCGGTAATACGAGCGGAACAGATCGCTCGCGCTTCGCAGACGAAGCGCTGCGTCATACCGTTGCCGGAAACCCAGTTGAACCGGATCGCGCACGGTGGATGTCCGAACCTTATGCGACGTGGCGTGCCCGTTCTCCGGCCGGACGCTTTCGAAGAGCGCCGAAAACCAGTCGATCGTTCCTTTCACATCGCCGTACAGGCCGCCTCGCGCCGAAATTCGCGGAGTCAGGCGGTTCTCTTCACAGTGCATAAGGATGAAGAGAACCATTTGCATGATCGCGAAGAAGCCGCAGTTTTCCCTGATCTCGATCGAAAACACACCGTGATTCTGCCGCTGCCGTGCAAACAACATCGCGCGGCTGGGCGCGGCAAGCGAGTACTTGAATGTTTCACTACGACGGAGTTTCCTCAATTGATCCACCACCATGCGAAACATGTTCGATTCCTGTTGATTATGTTCGCGTGAATACCAGCGTCACGCGTCGACGTACCCGGTGCGCCGTGCGTTCTTCGTGAAGTCGGCATAAGTGGCCGCGATGCCTTCTCTGAGCGAGATCGTGGGCGTCCAGCCCAAAGCGGATAGCCTGGATACATCCAGCAATTTCCTCGGCGTGCCATCCGGTTTCGAGCTATCGAATTCCAGTGAGCCCTGAAAGCCTACGACGTCGCAGACGAGGCGGGCGAGGTCCGCGATTGCTATGTCGCGTCCACATCCGATATTGAACATGCCCTCGGCGTTATGGCTGTCGAGCAACGCGAATACCGCCGACGCCAGATCGTCGACGTGCAGGAATTCCCGTTTCGGCGAGCCCGATCCCCAGACGGAGATCGATTGGAGTCCGTTCAGCTTCGCTTCGTGTGCCTTTCGGATCAGCGCGGCCAGAACGTGCCCGTTCTGCAGATCATAGTTATCGTTCGGACCGTACAAGTTCGTAGGCATCACCGAGATATACCGCATCCCATGCTGGCGGTTATATGCCTCACACAGCTTGAGCCCCGCAATCTTGGCGATTGCATATGCCTCGTTGGTCTGCTCGAAGGCGCTCGTCAGCAGATATTCTTCCTTGATGGGTTGAGGGCAATACTTCGGGTAGATGCACGACGAACCGAAGAAGACCAGCTCGGGCGTGCGCTTTTTGAAGGCCGCGTGGATCACATTCGTTTCGATGACGAGATTCTCATAGAGAAACGAGGCCGGTTGAGTGGAGTTGGCGTGTATGCCGCCGACCTTCGCAGCGGCGAGCAGCACGACATCGATGCGCTCGTGCGCAAAGAAATCGGCCACAGCGCGCTGATCGAGCAAGTCGAGTTCCTGTCTGGAACGGGTAACCAAATGGTGATAGCCGCGACTGGCGAGATGCCGGAGAAGGGCCGAGCCGACCATGCCCTTATGCCCGGCAATAAATATCCGAGAGCCTTTATTCATGTTGGTGCTCAATCGTCCATTGATGTGCGTTGATCGGAACGTGAGGCCCGATGTGCGATTGCCAGATTAGCGAGGCATTCGGTCAATCATCAGCTTGTGGCGGACGTTGGCAAGGTATTGTCGCGACCGGGCTTTCTCGTCATCGATGACGCGGCCGCCATCTATGCGCCATGGACGGCTCATTACCCGCGAGACCCGCCTCAGCCAACGTCATGGCAGATTCGGCCACCCCGCCTGGCGCGGCTTTCCCCAATCCTATGCTGCGTGAACGCATGCAGGCCGTTACGGGATCGATTCGTCCTTGAACGGACCGGCTCAGACGAGCCATCGAGCATCGATCTTGACACCAGGAGAGGGACCTGATGATTCCAGTAAACGAACCCCTGCTCGAGGGAAACGAGAGGACATACCTGAACGAATGCATCGAAAGCGGCTGGATCTCGTCGGACGGCGTATTCGTCGAGCGCTTCGAACGCGCAATGGCTGCATATGTAGGCCGCAAGCATGCGATCGCCGTCGCAAACGGAAGCGCGGCGCTCGACGTCGCCGCCGCTGCACTGAGTTTCGAGCCGGACGATGAAGTCATCATCCCGACGCACACGATCATCTCCTGTGCATCGGCGATCGTTCGAACCGGCGCGCGACTGCGGCTCGTCGATTCGAATGCGGATACATGGAACATGGACGTAGCGAAAATCGAAGCGGCCATCACGAGCCGCACGCGCGCGATCATGGCCGTACATACCTTCGGCTTGCCGGTCGACATGAAGCCGGTGCTGGACCTCGCGAAGAAGTACGGCCTGGCTGTGATCGAAGACGCGGCGCAGGCTATCGGGCTCACCTATGAAGGAAAGCAATGCGGCAGCTTCGGCGATATCTCCTGCTTCAGCTTCTACGCGAACAAGCACATCACGACGGGCGAAGGCGGCATGATTCTCTGCGACGACGATGCACTGGCGGCGCGCGCAAGGAGTTTGCGAAATCTTTGCTTCAAGCCCGAGAGGCGGTTCGTGCATGAGGAGCTAGGCTGGAATTATCGTATGAGCAGTCTTCAGGCTGCGGTCGGGCTTGCGCAGTTCGAGAAGCTCGATGAACGCATAGCGAGAAAGCGCACACTGGGGCGGCGTTACGAAGCGCTTTTGCATGATGTAAGGGGCCTGGAACTTGCTCCTGTTGCGTGTTCCTATGCCGAGAACATCTATTGGGTGTTCGGCGTGGTGCTGGATGATCGCCTGCCCATCGGCGCGGACGAAGCACGCGCAATACTCGCCGATGCGGGCGTTAGCGCGCGGCCATTCTTCTGGCCCATGCACGAGCAGCCTGTATTTCGCAAGCAAGGGCTATTCGAGGGCGAAAGTTATCCGGTCGCCGAGCGCATGAGCCGGCGCGGTTTCTATTTGCCGAGCGGACTTGCACTAACCGAAGCGCAGCAGGATCAAGCGGTGGCCGCGGTCCGGAACATGATGGCCGAGTATGTCTAGAAGCTCCGCAAGCCATGCTCGCGGACATTGCCTGCTTCATATGACCGTCATCAGTCGCATCGATGATGGGTCGTAACACCACGGAGTGCAGCCATGGAGAATGCAATGCGTTCGACCGACTCGATGTCGATGGCCAACGCGCTAGCGCCGCTTATGCAGTCTTGCCGTCGCATTGTGCCGGTCATACTCGCGGGAGGATCGGGCACGCGCCTCTGGCCGATGTCGCGCGAGCAGTTTCCGAAGCAACTGATTGGCGTGGTCGGACGTGACTCGCTGCTTCAGGCTACGGTGTTACGAATGGACGGATTCTCCGGCGACTTCGACGTCGATATGCATCCGATCATCGTGTGTGGCGAAGAGCATCGTTTCACGACCGAGGAACAAGTGCGGTTATGCGGCGTCGATGCGCGGATCATTGTCGAGCCCGCGCGTCGTGATACTGCGCCCGCGCTGACGCTCGCGGCGCTTGCGGCCGTCGAAGGCAACGAAGACGCGATTCTCGTCGCGATGCCTTCCGATCATTCGATCGCCGATCTTGGCGCGCTGCATGAAGCGATATCGATCGCGGCGGACTACGCCGATAGCGGAATGATCGTGACGTTAGGGGTTCCGCCGACGCGTCCCGATACCGGCTTCGGCTATATTCGTCTCGGCGAAGCGCTGGAGAAGGGTGCTCATCTTATCGACCGCTTCGTAGAAAAGCCTGCCGCCGAACTCGCCGCGCAATACCTCGCTGCACAAACATACTGGTGGAACAGCGGCATCTTCGTCGTTCGCGCGAGCGTGTGGCTCGATGCCCTGGCGCATCTCAATGCCGATATGCATGCGACATGCACGGCGGCACTGAAAGACGGCAAAGCCGATGGCCATTTCTTTCGTCCGTGTCCGAATCAGTTCGGCCGTGTGCCTTCCGATTCGATCGATTACGCGGTGATGGAGCATATCGGCGACGCTGGCTCGCCTTGCAACGGCGTAGTCGTGCCGCTGTCGGCGGGATGGTCAGACCTGGGATCGTGGGACGCAGTATGGGAGGCCATGGAAAAGGACGGCTTGGGCAATGTCGGAAGCGGCCGCGTGGTCTTCGAAGGCGCGAGGTCGAGCTACGCGCGCTCCGATGGCGGACGGCTCGTCGCGTGCGTCGGCACGTCGAACGTCGTTGTCGTCGATACCGACGATGCCGTGCTGGTCGCCGATCGCTCGCACGCGCAGGACATCAAGCGCCTTGTCGCGCGCATCCGCGAACAGCATGCGCCCGAGGCCGAAACGCATCGCAAGGTTCGTCGTCCATGGGGCTTTTACGATTCGATCGAACATGGCGAGCGTTTCCAGGTCAAGCGCATCGTCGTGGCGCCTGGCGCACGACTTTCGCTCCAAATGCACCATCATCGTGCGGAGCATTGGGTCGTCGTGCGCGGCACCGCGCTCGTCACGCGCGGGGACGATCAGTTTCTGTTGTCGGAAAATGAATCGACCTACATTCCGCTCGGCGTCCGGCATAGGCTGGAAAATCCGGGCAAGGTGCAACTCGAGATCATCGAAGTTCAATCGGGTTCGTATCTCGGCGAAGACGATATCGTGCGGCTGGATGACTGCTATGGCCGTATCTGATGTTATCGACAAAGCTCACGAAGGCGGGGCATGACATGCGCGATATTCAAGGATTGCTGGCAAGGCTCTTCGATGTCGCGATGGTCGTCGGAGGGGCCACCGTTGCATCGCGGATCAGGTTCGACAACATCGCCGAACCGGGCTATTACGTGCCGTTCGTGGCCTTTGCTGCGGCGTTTTCGCTCGTATTGTTCCCGGGCTTCGGCGTATACGAGTCGTGGCGCGGGCGCAGCAAGCTCGTGCTGACGAGCCGCGTGTCGCTCTCATGGCTCGTGGTGCAGGCGTGCGTCCTCGTGCTGATGTTCTCGCTGCATCGGCTCGATGATGTCTCGCGCCTCTGGTTCGCGTACTGGACTGCGATGTCGGGCGCGCTGATGATCGTGGGCCGTCTCGTCACGCATGCGGTGCTCGCGCGCATGCGTCACGCCGGGATGAACTTTCATGACGTGGCGGTCGTCGGTTGCGGGCGGCATTGCGAGTCGATCATGAAAAGAATCGAGCGCGCGAGCCATTCGGGTTTTCGTACGGTCGCGGTATTCAACGCATCGCCCGAATTGCCGATAACTTCAACAGTGCCGGTCTTCGAAGATTTTGACACCTTCGTGCGCCACGCTCGCGAGCAGCATGTGCATGAAGTCTGGCTTGCATTGCCGCTATCGCAGGAGAAAGCCATTCTGCGGTTCGTGAATGAGTTTCGCGACGATCTCGTCAACGTGCGATTCATTCCCGACGTGCGCAGCCTGGCCCTCTTCGAAAGCGGCGTGAGCGATTTGCTCGGGGTGGCGGCGATCAATCTCGTCGCTTCGCCGCTTTCGCAAAGAGCGCTATTGCAGAAGGATGTTTTCGACCGGCTGTTCGCGCTCGCGGCGCTCATCGCGGTCGCGCCGCTTCTGATCGTTATCGCAATCGCGGTCAAGCTTAGTTCGCCCGGGCCCGTATTCTTCAGACAGCGGCGCAAGGGCGCGGACGGACGCGAATTCACCATCTACAAGTTCAGGTCGATGCGCCTGCATATCGAACAGTCCGGCATGCTGAAACAGGCTACGCGCAATGATCCGCGCGTGACGCGTGTCGGTGCGTTTCTCCGGCGCACGAGTCTCGACGAGCTGCCGCAATTCTTCAACGTCCTGCTCGGCGACATGTCGGTCGTGGGACCGCGTCCACATGCGCTCGAACATGACGATCTCTACCAGAAAGTCGTTCAAGGATATATCCATCGTTACCGCATCAAACCGGGCATCACCGGATGGGCGCAGGTCAATGGCTTTCGTGGGGAAACGGACCGGATCGAAAAGATGGAGGCGCGCGTGGCCCATGATTTGTACTATTTGGGAAATTGGACTTTCGCACTCGATATGCGGATCATTGCCGCGACGGTGTTCAAGGGTCTGCGCGGGGCCAACGCTTACTGAAGCGTAAGCATCGCGCCCGGCGTGCGCGATGCAGGCATCATCTCTTTCTCGCGACGAAGGTCGCCGACAGATCGGCGGCGCTAAGTTCGCCGCCCATCCATCTCACGCTGTCGAGCACTTCGAAGCCGCTGAGATCCAGCATCAACTCGACTTCAGGCTTGAACATATAACGCATGACGTGCGTCTCGAGAACGGTTTCGACGCATTGCGTCTTTCCGTCCGTCATCATGATGGTGTAGTTGACGGTGACGGTATTCTCATGAGGACGCATCAGCGGTTCGGCGATGCGGATTACCGCGGTTTCATCGCTCGTGGCGCGCTTGATGCGAACCTTGGGCGGGTCGGCCAGCACGGCGGGACCGTACCAGCAATCGAACAGAAAGAGTCCTGAGCGCGGCAGATGAGTCGCTGCGGTGTGGCACATCGCCATGAAATCGGCGTTCGTCGTCTGATAGCTTGCGACATGAAACAGCGAGACGACCGCGTCATATAGCTCTTCGGTGCGGACGCTTCGCGCATCGCCCTGCTGAAACTTCAGTCTCTTCGCCACCGTGCCCGGAAGTGAAGTCCGTCTCGCATCGGCGCGTGCCAGCATGTCGAAACTCATGTCGATGCCGGAAACCGAAAAGCCGGTGGCCGCAAGCTCTGCCGCGTGGCGTCCTGTCCCGCAACCGAGATCCATAAGATGGCCGCTGACTATTCCATATCGACCGAGCAGGTCGGTGACGAACGCGGCCTCCGCCTTGTAGTTCTTCTCGTGATAGAAAAGATCATAGTATTGCGAGTATCGCGTGCTGAAACTCATGTGAGCCACTCCGAATTAGAGTTGGTGCCCAACGCATGTCCGCGCAATGGCGCATTCGTCCAGGTGACCGAAGCGCCGCTCGATAACAAGTCTCACTTGACGTTCCGGTTCAAGACAGAGCGTAGCCTTCGCACGAATCGCGACTTCATGCGTGACGGAATTCGGCAAGATGTTGGCCGGGCCGCCTGTGCAGGCCGCGAGGCCGGTTTTGACAAGGCGATGACGGAAATAGAAGTTATGTTTCGGAGATCATCGAGTCTTCGATCCCGGAGGATGAAGGTGATCCGAATAGGTCATTCCGCAACACAGTCTTTTGTTTAGGCGGCGCGAAACGACATAGTTCGAACTCCGTATTAAGCGCCTTTCCATAACTTTCATGCACTTATTTTCAAACAGCCGAAGAGATCGAACAGTCGTGTTGTTATCGCGGCCGAACGCGCCGATCTCGGCCAAAACCATGCTTTTCGCCGCCATGGCGGAAAGAACGGATGCAATAGGAAACTACGCTCCCGAAATAGTACGGAATCGACGGCATTGGTACGGCTTGCGATCCGCAGACCTGCAACCGAAACATAGGAAGATAACGCCATGTCGAACGTTACAGCCTTCGGCGATGCAGAGTCGAGCGGTCTCTATCATGCAGCGGAAGAGAGAAGCACAAAGCTCATAGGAATCATGTTGTATGACGGATTTTCTCTTCTGGGCGCTGGAACGCTTGCCGAGGCGCTTCATATCGCCAACGAGTTGCAATCCGCTATCCTGAGCAATGGCGTGACCTATAGCGTTCGTCTCGTCTCCGCCCGCGGTGGCGCGATAGCTTGTTCATCGTCGGTCTGTGTGTGGACCGAGCGCTTAGGTGGCCAGCGCTTTCAGGGCTTCGACGCGCTATACATTGCAGGCGGCGCTGGCGTGACGCGCGCAGCTGCGGATGAAAGTCTCCTCGAGTCATTGAGAATCGCGTGTTCGCAAAGCGGCGCGGTCGGTTCGCTCGGCAATGGCGACGCGCTGCTCGCCGCCGCGGGCGTCGCCCGGCGCGACTGGGCTTCGATGGGACGCGGCGTATGGGCTGGCGGAACATTGAAAAGCACGACGTCGACCGAACGCGGCGATGCGCTCGTCAACTCGCTGGCGCTGGTGAAGCGCGATCTCGGCTATGACATCGCAACGGCTTTGGCAGACCGGCTGGCCTCGTCCAACGATCAGCATCTGCCAATCATGCTGAGCACCATCGGCACGACGACGCTCGCCGAGAAAGCGCAGGAATCCGCGCGCTGGCTGGAGCGCAATTGCGGCCGTCCCATCTCCGTCGGCGACGCGGCTCGCACCGTTGCGATGAGCGAGCGCAACTTTCTGCGGCTGTTCAAGCGTGAGATCGGTCTGACGCCTTCGCAATATCTTTTGCGTGCGCGTCTCGATTTGAGTTGCGAATTGCTTATTAAGAGCGACTTGCCGATCGACAAGATTGCGCGCAGGACCGGTTTGACCAATGGCGAAAGATTTTCGAAGGTATTCAGAAAGCAATTTCTGATGTCGCCAACGGAATACCGGTCTCGAAAGAAGAGCGGTGACGCAGTGTGATTGCACGTTTCGCGCTTCACAGGCGCAGCCGGAATAACTTCCTCCAACTCGATAGCGCAGGCATATCCACGTCGGGCGGAAAGCGCATCCTAACCATGGCAATGTCCCTCTAATCTGCCAACAGCACTTTCACGCCCTCGGCGGCTTCGTGTCGCAGGGCGTCGAGATCGAGGCCCGGGATCACGCCGTCATCGACGACCACGCGGCCGTTCACGATGTTGTAGCGAACGCGCGCCGGCTCGCCCGATGCCACGGGCGCCACGGCGAGATCGTGATAGCCATAGAAGCGCGGATCGTCGATGTCATAGAGAACGAGGTCCGCCGCCTTGCCGACTTCGAGCGTGCCTACTGCATCGAGACCGAGCACGCTTGCGCCGCCCGCGCTGCCCCAGTGAATCGTCTCCTCGATCGTCGTCGCCGATGCGCCCTGCGCCGCGCGATGCACGAGCCACGCGAAATGCGCCTCGTTGATCATGCTGCCCGATTCGTTCGACGCGACGCCATCGACCCCGAGCGACATCGGCACGCCCGCCGCGGACATTTGCGGTGCGGGGGCGATGCCGCTGCCAAGCCGCGCGTTGCTCATCGGGCAATGCGAGCAGCCGCTGCCGGTCTCCGCGAGCATCGCGATCTCGCTCGCTTCGAGATGCACGAGATGCGCGAACCACACATCGGGTCCGAGCCATTCGTGATCGGCGACGAATTCGACCGGCAACTTGTCGAAGCGCTCGCGGCAGAAATCGACATAACGTTGCGTCTCCGAAAGATGCGTGTGCATGCGCAAGCCCATGCCGCGTGCCGCGCGTGCGATCTCAGGCAGAAGATCGGGCGGCAGAGAGAAGGTCGGCGTCGTCGGCGCAACGACGACGCGGCGCATCGATGTCGCGCGGGCATCGTGATAGCGCGCCTTCAGGCGTTCGATATCGGCAAGCATCTGATCGAGCGTCTCGGGCTTTAACGCGACCTTCGAGAAGCCCGGATGATCGCCTGCCGCCTGCAACGCGCCGCCACGGCACAACACGAAGCGCAGGCCGAACGACGCCGCTTCGTCGAAGAGCAGATCGCCTGTTTCCGTGGTGCCTTCCGCGTGATAGAGATAGTGATGATCCGCGCACGTCGTCACGCCCGACAAAAGCAGTTCGGCCATGCCGAGGCGTGCAGCGACACGCGCGAGGTCCGGCGTGAAGCGAGCGAGCCGCGGATACGGCACCGCGGCGAGCCATTCCTGCAGATCGGCGTTGATGCCTGAAGGCACCGCTTTCAGCAGGTTCTGGAACAGGTGATGATGCGTGTTCACCCAGCCTGGATAGGCGACGCACGAGCGCGCATCGATGACGCGTTCGTCGTCGCGTGCGTCGAGATTCGGCGCGATGGCGCGGATGACGCCATCGCGGATGCGAATATCGACGTTGCCGAGCCGTGCGGCGTCGCCACACAATCCGCTCATCACCGCGACGGGATGTTTGATTAGTAATGCTTCGTTTGAGATGTTCATGAACGCTTGTCCTTTCAACACGTTTTACTCGCGCACCATGCTGGGCGCAGGTACGACGTCTTCCTCATGTGCGCCGTTGAGCACGGCGTTCAGCACGACCGACACGAGACACGCGAGCACGACGCCGCTGTGCACGAAGGGCCGCGTCCAGTCGGGCATCTGCTTGAACACTTGCGGCGCCATCACCGGGATGAGCGCGGTCGCGATCGTGAAGCCGACGATCAGCACGTTGTAGCGGTTGCGCTCGAAGTCCACTTTGGAGAGCGTCTGCACCCCCGCCGCGACCACGACGCCGAACATCGCGATGCCCGCGCCGCCGAGCGCAGCGGCAGGCGTCGATGCGACGACCGCGCCGATCTTGGGCACCAGCGCGACGACGCACATCAGCACGCCGCTCACCGCCACGACCCATCGGCTGCGCACGCCTGTCAGGATCACGAGTCCCACGTTCTCCATGAATGCGATGAACGGGAACGCGGCGAACATTCCGGCTATCGCGCTCGCGAGACCATTCGCGCGCATGCCGCGCACCGCGTCTTCCTCGCTGATGTTCTTGTCGACGATATCGCCGATCGCGACGAAGAGACCCATCGATTCGATCATCTGCACGACCATTACGACGATCATCGTCAGAACGGGCACCACGGAGAACACGGGCATGCCGAAGTGAAACGGCAACGGCATCGTGAACCACGGCGCGTTGGCGACGTTGGCGAAGTCGCCCATGCCGAGCGAGCAGGCAAGCACGCTGCCCGCGACAAGTCCGATCAGCACCGACAGATTGCGCAGGAACGCATTGGCAAAGCGGTTGACGGCGAGAATCACGAGCGCGACGAACAACGCGACGCAAAGGAACGGCAACGCGCCGAAGTGCCGCGCGTTCTCACCGCCGCCCGCCCATTGATACGCGACCGGAAAGAGCTGCAGTCCGATCACGGTGACGATGCAGCCGGTCACGACAGGCGGAAAGAAACGCCGCAAACGTCCGACGAGCGGCGCGGCGAACATCGTGAACACGCCCGCGCCGATCACCGCGCCGCACACGCCCGCGAAGCCGACGCCGGGGCTCAGGCCGATCGCGATGACCGGTCCCACGCTGCTGAACGCGACGCCTTGCAGAATAGGCAGACGCACGCCGAACTTCCATACGCCGACGGTTTGCAGCACCGTCGAGATGCCCGAGCAGAAAAGCGCCGTGCTGATGAGCACGGTGGTGTCAGCGGGCGACATCTTCAATGCGGATGCGACGATCAACGGCACGGCAATCGCGCCGATGTAAGCGACGAGCATATGTTGCAGGCCGAGCGTGATCATCTGCCGCTTGGGCAGGATGCGATCGACGGGATGTTGGTCGGTGTTCATCAACGTGTCTCCTGATTATCGTTATCGGCGGCTGCGTTCGTCAGGCCGCGACAGGCACCGCAAGGCAGGCATGAAAGCGCTCGGTCAGCGCGGCGCGGTCGAGTTCGCGTCCGATGAACACGATTCGGCTCGAACGCGGCTCATAGCCCCACGCCTGCGCCGCGCGCAATTCGATGATGTCGTGCACGCCTTGCAGCACGTAGCGATACGGCTGTCCTTTCACGGCGAAGATGCCCTTCATGCGAAAGAGGTTCGTCGCATCCGATGCGCGCAGTTCGGCGAGCCACGCTTGCAGCGCGTCGAGTTCGATATCGGCATCGACTTCGATGCCTACCGAGCTCACGCTTTCGTCGTGGTGATGATCGTCGTGGTGGTCATCGTGATCGTCGTCCGCTTCGACGAGCTGCTGCGCGAACTCGTTCGCGCCCACGCCGAGAATCGCGCGCAGATCGATCTGCGCAAAACTCGATTCGACGATTTCAGCCGTTGCGTTGAGCCCGCGCAGCCGCTCTTTCAATGAAGCGATGTCCTGCGCCGTCACGAGGTCCACCTTGTTGACGACGATACGATCCGCACACACGATCTGATCGACCGCCTGGTTGTCGCGGCCGTCGAGCACGAGATCGTCCAGATGCGCGGCGATATGCTTTGCATCGACCATCGTCACGACGGCATCGAGGGTCACGCGTTGCGCAATCGGATCGTCGATGAAGAAGGTCTGCGCGACAGGATACGGATCGGCGAGCCCGCTCGTCTCGACGATGATGTGATCGAGCCGCTCGGGCCGCTCCACCAGCATCCTCACGATGCGCACGAGGTCTTCGCGCACTGCGCCGACGCAGCATACGCATCCGTTCGTCATCTCGTAGATCTCTTCGGTCGATTCGAGCACGAGCCCGCCGTCTATGCCGACTTCGCCGAACTCGTTCTCGATCACCGCGATCTTGTGTCCATGCTTTTCGCGGAGGATGTAGTTGAGCAGCGTGGTTTTGCCCGCGCCGAGAAAGCCGGTCAGCACCGTGACCGGAATCTTCTGGAACGCGTTATGAGTCGTATGGATGTGAGTCATTGCTTGTCTCCTTTGAGTCAGTCAGCTTTATGTTCTTTCCAGCGTCGAACCACGTTGCAGTCGAGGCCGAAGAGATCCAGCACGCGGCCGAGCGTGTGATCGATCATCTCGTCGAGCGAAGCAGGGCGCGCGTAGAATGCGGGCACCGGCGGCGCGACGATGCCGCCCATTTCGGTGGCGGCGATCATGTTGCGCAGATGGGCCAGCGTGTACGGCGTTTCGCGTGCCAGCAGCACGAGCGGGCGTCGCTCCTTGAGCGTGACGTCGGCGGCGCGCGAGATGAGGCTCGATGAAAGTCCGCCGGCGATTTCGGCGAGCGTCTTCATCGAGCACGGCGCGACGATCATGCCGAGCGTGCTGAACGAACCGCTCGAAATGGCGGCGGCCATGTCATCGCATCGATAGGTGAAGCTCGCGAGCGCGTTGACATCGGCGAGCTTGTGTTCGGTCTCTTGCTGCATCGTCAGAAGCGCGCTGCGCGAGATCGTCACATGCGTTTCGATGTCGAGTTCGCGCAGCAATTCCAGAAGGCGCACGCCGTACGTGAAGCCCGATGCGCCGCTGATACCGACCGCGATGCGCCGCGTGCTCATCGTGCGGCTCCTTTCAAAATGGCGGCTGCACGTTGCATCGCATCTTCGCCGATGCGCGCACGTATGCCGTCGAAATGCGAGCCGCGCGTCGCGTCGATGCCCATGCGCGATGTGGTGCCTTCGACGGACGAAGAAGGATCGAGCGGGCTGCCCGGCAATCCGCCGACGATGAACACATCGTCATGCGGTTGCGCATGTGCCGCGATCGCCCAGAGCACTTGCGAGTCGTCGGTTATGTCGATATCGCCATCGACGGCGACGACATGTTTGAGATACGGATCCCAGCCCAGCAACGCGAGCATGATCTGACGCGCTTCGCCATCGCGCGTCTGATTCAGCGCCACATAGCAATGAAAATGCGTGCCGGAGTTCGGGTAATGCAGCGCAGTGACCGCTGGGAAACGCGCCTTCAGCTTCTCGCTCATTTCCGCTTCGCGCGGCAGACGAGCGAGCGTGAGATGCTCGGCATACGGACCACCGACGACATCGACGAGCCATGCATCGCGGCGGCGCATCATCGTATCGACGCGCATAACGTTGTTGGTCGAACGGTCCGACGAATAGCCGGTGAACTCGCCGAACGGACCTTCATCGGCGCGCGCATCGGGATCGATCGTGCCTTCGAGCACGAACTCCGCGGCCGCCGGCACGCCAATGCCATAACGCGGCGTGCGTACCAGTTCGAGCGGTGCGCCGAACAGTCCGCCGGCGATGGCGCGCTCGTCTGTGCCGAACGGCACGCGCGATGCCGCCGCGAGCATGAACAACGGATGCGCGCCGATGACCATCGCAACCTTGAGCGTGTCGCCGCGCGCCTTCGCCGTCTGCAACATGCGCCACAGATGACCGCGCGAATGCAGGCTCGTTGCGAGCGCGTTCCTCGCATGAAGCATCGAACGGTGATAGCTCATGTTCGCGATGCCGGTCACCGGATCTTCGGCGACGATTACCGCGTTCGTGATGTACGCGCCGCGATCGGTGGCGAAGTGGCGAATCATCGGCACATGCGCGAGATCGACCGCGTCGGCTTCGACGACTTCATCGAGCACGGGACCGCGCGCGACATGCAGCGGCGCGATCGGTGCATTCGCGCGTTGCTGATAGGCGTCGAAGAGGCCGCGCGCATCGACATCGAACAGACGGGCGATACGCTCGCGCGATGCGAAGAAGTTGGTCGCCAAAGGCGTTGCGATACCTTCGACGTGCTCGCATACGAGCATCGGATGCTGCCCGCGCGCGGCAAGCGCGGCGACGATCGCGCTGACGTCCTGATCGGCGGACAACTGTTGCGTGAGCGTCAGCACATCGTGGGGATATTGCTCGCGATAGGCGTGCGCAAAGCAATGAAAGTCCTGCGTGGCGCGAAAGAGGTTATCGGCCATCGTGAGCTCCGTCGAGAGAAAGAAGGGCGCGTGAGCGACCGCGCCCGCATGACATCAGGCCGTCTGCGCGACTTCGTCGTTCTTTACATACGTGGCCTTCAACCGTTTCTCCGCTTCGGCAAGGTCCTTCGGCGGTTTGGTCGGCTCGATGCCCACCAGTCGCGCGATGTTATTGCCCATGTAGTCTTCGAGACCGTCCTCATCGAGGTCCATGCCTTGCGGCGCGGGACCGCACAGCATCTCCAGTTCGCGCAGCCACATGCCCGGCTCGTTCGGCGGCGAATCGGTGCCGAACACGATCTTGTTGCGCGGCAACTCGCGCGCGAACTCCACGATGCGCGACTGATAGCACCAGCCCGATTCGCAATACACGTTGGGCGTATCCATCGCCATCCAGAAGGCTTCGAACGAGTAATTGCCGCCCGTCTGGATCCCGAAGTGACCGATGATGAAATTCACCATCGGGAATTCGCGGATGATCGGATAGAACTGCGTGGGAATCGTGTACGGTCCATCGCCTGTGTGAATCAGCACGACGACGCCCAACTCGGCGCATTTCTTCATCGCAGGGCGCAGCCAGTCGAGCGCGCGATCCGGCCGATAGCCATGCATGTTCGCGTGCAGCTTGAGCATCTTGAAGCCGTATTCCTTGACGTGAAATTCGAGTTCCGCCGCGCCGTTTTCCGGACCCCAGCGCGGGTTATACGTGAAGTTGCCGATGAAACGATCGGGATACTTCTGCGTCAGCTCCGCGATATACGACATGTAATCGCGAATGCCTTCGCGCCCGCGCCGGTTGCCGTCGCGATAGCCGGTGTTTCCCGGCGGCGGCTGGATGAAACCCATGTCGATGCGGCGCGGCTTGCCGTTGATGATGTACGGACCGTCCATCATCTTGAGAAGGCGTTCGCCGGTGAACGGCTCGCCCGTGTGCCGCCAGGCTTCGTCGACGAGATTGGTCGGATGCAGATGGGTATCGATGATCATCAGCGCGCTCCTGCGTAGTCAGCTTCTTTGTATTGGTCGAGATTGGCTTGCGCTTCTTCGACGCTTTTGGGCGGCGCGCTCGGTTCGATGCCGAGCATGCGCGCGAGGTTGTTGCCGAGATAATCCTCGAGCGTGTCTTCGTCGAGATTGAGGCCTTGCGGCGGTTCGTGACACAGCACTTCGAGCAGGCGCAGCCACATGCCCGGTTCGTTGGGCGGCGTGTCGGAGCCATAGAGAATCTTGTGCGTCGGCAATACCTTCGCGAATTCGACGATGCGCGATTGCAGGCACCAGCTCGATTCGCAATAGACGTTCGGCGTATCGAGCGCCATCTGATAAGGCTCGAAGCAATACACGCCGCCGGTCTGCACGCCGAAGTGCGCCATGATGAACGGCACCGACGGAAACTCGCGGATCAGCGGATACCATTCGCTCGGAATGCTGTACGGTCCGTCGCCGGTATGCAGCTTCACGATGAGCCCGAGGTCCGCGCAATTGCGCAACGCGGGACGCAGCCAGTCGAGCGCGCGGTCCGGCCGATACGCGTGCATGTTGGCCTGCAACTGCACCATCCTGAAGCCGTGTTCCTTCGCGTAGAACTCGATTGCGTCGGCGCCGTTCTCGGGGCCGCAGCGCGGGTTATAGACGAAGCAGCCGAGCAGGCGGTCGGGATACTTCTGCGTCATCTCGACGGTGTACGCCATGTAGTCGTCGATCGACTCGCGGCCGCTTCTCACGCCATCGGTCCACGTATAGATGGTGTTGCCTTGCGGCGGTTGGATGAATGCCTTGTCGATGCGACGCGGCTTGCCGTTGATGATGTACGGGCCGTCCATCACCTCGATCAGACGCTCGCCCGAAAAGGGTTCGCCGTCATGGCGCCAGGCGAGGTCGACGAGATTGGTCGGATAACAGCTTGTGTCGATGATCATGGGTCTCGATCTCCTTGAGGGGAACTGGCGTGTCCAGTCGCCGGATCGCGGGCAGGCGCGTCGATGGAACAAGAGCTCTTGCGAGCTTGCCCATGCGGCCTTTTGCAAGACGCGTTGATGCGCCTTCCCCTCGCCGGCATCGAGTGTCACACTGACGTGCACTGCTGCTTGCGATGCAGTCTCACAAGTTATGCGCGCTCTGTACAATATTTTTTGACCACGATCTTGATACGTTAGCGATATGGACATGCGGCTTTTGCGGTACTTCGCGGTGCTCGCCGATGAACTCCATTTCGGCCGCGCAGCCGCGCGCCTGCACATTTCGCAGCCGCCCCTGAGTCAGCAGATCCGCATCCTTGAAGAGGAAATGGGCACTGCGCTTTTCTTGCGCTCGCAACATCGCGTCGAACTCACCGAGGCAGGGAAAACACTGAAAGAACAGGCGCCGCTGATCTTCGCGCAGTTCGAGCGCGCGATCGATCTCACGCGTTGCGCGGGACGTGGCGAAGTGGGAAGTCTCGAGATCGGCGTCATCAGCTCGGCGATGGTCGAGCCGATTCCACGCGCGCTCGGCGAGTTCGCGCGCAAGCATCCGCAAGTCAGATGGACGCTTCACGAGATGACGCCCGCCGCGCAGATTCAGGCGCTGAAAGAGCGGCGGCTCGACGTGTGCTTCTTTCGCGTGTCGCACGAAGATCCGGAGATCGTCAGCGAAGTCGTGTTGCGCGAGTCTGCCGTGGTCGCATTGCCGCTCGCGCATCCGCTCGCTTCACGCGCGGATATCGCGCTGCGTGATCTCGAAGCCGAGCGCTTTCTGTCGTTTGGTCTGCTGCAATCGCAACTCGCGCGGTTTCTGCGCGACTGTTGCGTCGAAGCGGGATTCACGCCGCGCATCGAGCAGGAAGTCGTCGAACTGCATACGCTGCTATGTCTGTTGCGCGAAGGGCTCGGCATTGCGCTGCTGCCGGCATCGGCGCAACAGCTGTCGGGCGGCGGCGTGGCATTCGTGCCGCTCGCAGCGCCCGCGCCCGAAGTCTCGCTTCATGCGCGTTATCGCGCGGACACGCCGTCGCCGGTGCTGGCGCGGTTTCTCGATACCGTGCGCGAAGTCGTCAGTCCGGATCGCGCGCGTTGACCGTTTGCGCGACGAGCTCGCGTATCGCATCGACGAGCGGCGCAACGCGTGCCGACTTCTCGCGCGGCCACACGGCGTAGAGGTTGTAGTGCGTCGGAATCTCGACGCGTGTGAGTTCGACGAGCTTGCCGTCGCGTTGCGCGTCGGCGGCGAGCAGGCCGCGCGCAAGTCCCACGCCGACGCCCGCGCTCGCGGCGGCGATCAGCCCCGCAGCGTTGTCAAAGACGGCGACTGCGTGCGGCTCCGCTTCCGGCAGGCCCGCCGCGGCGAGCCACGGAATCCACGAGCGCTTGGTGTAGCCGAGCAAGGGCAGCGCGAGCACTTGTTCCGGCGCGAGCGGCACGCTGAGTCCGCGCGCGCTCAACAATGCGGGCGAGCCCATGACCGTGAGACGGTCGCCGCAGATGAGCGCGTTCTCGAAGCCGTCCCATTCGCCATAGCCGTAACGCAGCGCGAGATCGACGCGTTCGAACGCGCTGCGGTCATGACGTGGCGCGGAAAGCATCGTCAGCGACGCGCCCGTCAATGCGCCGAGCAACGCGGGCAGGCGCGCGACGAGCCAGCTTTGCGCAAGCTCCGGATCGACGTCGAGCGTAATCGACTGCTTCACCGCGCGCTCCTTCACCGACGACAACGCGCGATCGATCTGCTCGAAGCCATCGCCTAGCTGATTCGCGAAGAGCGCGCCGGCATCGGTGAGCACGACGCGCGCGCCTTCGCGCACGAACAGCGGCTGGCCGACGAACTCTTCGAGCGTGCGGATCTGCTGGCTGATCGCGCTATGCGTGAGCGACAACTGACGCGCCGCGCTCGAAAAGCTGCCGGCGCGCGCCGCCTGCAAGAAGGCCTGCATCGACTGGATCGAAGGGTAGCGCTTCAACATGGGTGTTAGCCAGGCTTACGGGTGATCAAAGAAATCGTCGCTGGCGTTCTTGCATGACGGCTTCCGATAATGGCCGCAAGCTCGAACGACATTCAGGAGACAGCGCATGATCGAAATCGTCGTCAATGACGCGCGGCACTCGCTCGACAATGTACCGGAAGACATGCCGCTGTTGTGGGTGCTGCGCGATCGCATCGGTTTGACGGGCACGAAATTCGGCTGTGGCGGGGGCTTTTGCGGCGCATGCACGGTGCATCTCGATGGCGAGGCCGTGCGTTCGTGCCTGCTGCCGATAGCGGCCGTGGCGGGCAGGCGCATCACGACCATCGAAGGTGTTTCCAGGGACGGCACGCATCCGTTGCAGCGCGCGTGGGTTGCGGAAGACGTGCCGCAATGCGGCTATTGTCAGTCGGGACAGTTGATGCAGGCAGCGGCGTTTCTGAAGGGCAAACCGTCCGTGAGCGATGACGCCATCGCCGCTGCGATGTCCGGCAACATCTGCCGCTGCGGAACGTATGCGCGCATCCGCAAGGCCATCAAGCGCGCGGCGGCGGAGGTCTGAATGCGTATCGAACATCACGCAGCGCGCCGTCGTTTCATCAAGCAGAGTTCGGCGCTGCTGGCAGCGGGACTATCCGTTGGATTTCGATTGCCCGATGCGTTGGCGAAGAACGGCGATGCTCTTCCGCGTGACGGCGAATTCGAGCCGAACGCATGGGTGCGCGTGCTGCCCGACGACACGATCAAGCTCGTCGTCCACAAGCACGATTCGGGCACGGGCACGCGCACCGCGCTCGCCGCGCTCGTCGCCGAAGAGCTGGATGTCGATCCGTTTAGCATCGACGTCATCACGCCCGAGAATCCTTTCTATGCCGATTACATTCATCCCTTGTGGAAGGTGTTTTCCACGGGCGGAAGCACGAGCGTCTCGCTGGAATACGATCGCTTGCGGCGCGCGGGCGCGACTGCGCGTGCCATGCTGATCGAAGCCGCCGCGAAACAATGGAAGGTATCGCCGTCAACGTGCTCGACCGATAACGGCTTCGTGATCGACAACGCGAGCGGCGCGCGTGCCAGCTATGGATCGCTTGCCGTCATCGCCGCGAGCTTGCCCGCGCCAAAAGACGTGCCGTTGAAAGACGCATCGCAATTCAGGTACATCGGCAAGCTGAGCAAGAAGCGCGACGCGGCGCAGAAGGTATGCGGCGCGTTCGCGTATGGCATCGACGTGCGTTTGCCCGGCATGCTCGTCGCGGTCGTGACGCGTGCGCCCGTCATCGACGCGCGCGTGCGCAGCGTCGATGCGAAAGAGGCGCTCGCCGTGCCCGGCGTGCGGCAAGTGCTGCCGATACCCGGACGTCCCGATGTGCTCGGCGGCAATCAGGCGGGCGTCGCCATTCTCGCCGACGACTACTGGTCTGCGCACAAGGGACAAGCCGCATTGCGCGTCGAATGGGAAGATAGTCCGTTCGAAAACTTCGATAGCCGCGATATGCCTGCGCGCCAGGCTGCATGGCTCGACGATCCCGCTGCGCGCGTCGTGCCGACCATCACGAACGGCGACGCCGATGCCATCCTCAAGCATGGCGCGCGCGTGATTCAGGCGTCTTATTCGATGCCGTACAAGGCCGCGAATCCGCTCGAACCCATCAACGTGACGGCGTGGTCGAAGGACGGCGGCATTGCGTATTGGGGCGGCTTGCAAGTTCCGTCGACGGCGCAGGAGGCGGCGCAAGTCATCGGCGGCATTCCGGCCGATCGTGTCGTGCTGCATGAACTGGTTTCGGGCGGCAGCTTCGGTGCGCGCGAATCGAAGTACTGGCTCTTCGAAGTCACATGGCTCGCGTTGCAAACCGGCAAGCCCGTCAAGCTGATGAACAGCCGCGAGGACGAAATGCGCGCGCTCTTCTATCACTCGGCGAGTCATCATCGCGCAAAGGCCACGCTCGATGCACGCGGCAATCTTTCGGCGCTGCAACTGCGCGCGGTGATGCCGGCATCGCCGGAACAATGGGAGCCGGGCTATTTCGATCGTCCCGATCGCATGGACTACAGCACCACGGAAGCAATCAGCAAGTTCGAGTTCGCGTATGGCGCGCCGAATGTGGATATCGGCTGGGTGCGTCATGAAACGGGCGTGCCAACGGGCTGGTATCGCGCGGTGAGTTATATCCCGAACGTGTTCGCGGTCGAATCGTTCATGGATGAAGCCGCGCATAAGGGACATCGCGATGCGGTGGACTTTCGCATCGCGCATATGAAGGACGCGCGCCAAGTCGCGGTATTGCGCGAGGCCGCGATGCGGGCCGGCTGGGGCAAGCCGTTGCCGCGCGGCACCGCGCTCGGCGTTGCGACGAATCGCGCGTACGGCAGTTATGTCGCGGTGATCGCGCGCGTCTCGCGCAAGGATGACGGTATCGTGATCGAGAAGCTCACGTGCGTGGCCGACTGCGGGCTCGCGGTGTCGCCCGGCGGTGTGGAAGAGCAGCTATACGGCGGCTTGATGTGGGGACTCGGACACGCACTCGCCGACCGCATCGACATTCGGCACGGCCAGGTTCAGCAGACCAATTTCGATGCGTATCGCGTGATGCGTATGAGCGACATGCCCGACATCGACATACGCATCATGCAGGGCGATCCGGCGAAGCCTGGCGGCGTAGGCGAGTTGTCGAGCCCGTCGGTTGCGCCGGCCGTTGCCAATGCCGTGTTCACGCTGACCGGCAAGCGCCTGCGCGAGACGCCGTTCGATTTGCGACGGCTCGCGTGAAGAAGTAACCGCTCAGGCGGCCAGCACTTCGTTGGCCGCCTCGACATTCGCGACAGCCGCCGCATGCTCGCGGATCAGGCGATAAACCGTCTCGCCCGGCACGGTTTCCGATTCGAGCAATTCATCGGCGATCGCGCGCAACACCGGCTCGTTGGCTTGCAGCAGGGCGAAGCATTCGTCGCTCAGATCGTGCAGCAACGCGTTCGCATGACCGATCGAATTCTTGAGCTGCAAGCCCGCATACTGCTGCGGCAACGCCGCGAGGCTGAACAGATTGCCTTCCTCGTTGAAGCCGAACTTCGACACCATATCGAGGCTGATGCGCGACGCCTCCTGAAGATCCGATGCCGCGCCGCTCGATGCTTCCTTGAACATGAGCAGTTCCGCGTTGCGCCCGCCGAGCAGCACCTGAATCTCGTTGCGCAATTCGGTTTCGCGATACAGATGCTTGTCCTGCATCTTCGTGATGAGCGCGACGCCCAGAGCGCCGCCGCGCGGCAGGATCGTCACTTCTTCGAGCACGCCGGTGCCGAGCAGCGCCGCAACGAGGCCGTGACCCGCTTCATGCACCGCGATGCGCGTGCGTTCGTCATCCGATAGCGCGCGTTCCGCGCCGTTCACATCGCCGATGCGCGCGATCTTGATCGCTTCGAGGAAATGCGCCGCCGATACTTCACGTTCGCCCGCCTTGCGCGCGACGAGTCCTGCCTGATTGACGATCATCGACAGCGTGGCGGGCGAGAGGCCCGTCGTCAGACGTGCGAGCTGATCGAAGTCGATGTCGTCGCGCTTCGTCTTCAAGCTGTCCGCGTAGAAACGCAGGATGTCCGCGCGATCTTCGACGCCCGGCAAACGCACTTGCACCGTGCGATCGAAACGGCCGGGACGACGCAGCGCTTCATCGAGATTGTCGGGATGATTCGTCGCCGCGACGATGATGACGCCTTCGTTCGATGCGAAGCCGTCCATCTCCGCGAGCAGTTGATTGATGATGCGATTGCTTTCCGCTTCGACCGGGCCGCCGCCGGTATCGGTGCGCTTGCCGAGGCCATCGGCTTCGTCGATGAAGATGACGGTCGGCGCATTCTTGCGCGCGAGCTCGAACAGATGCTTCACCTTCTGAATGCCGACGCCGTAGTACTTCGCGCTGAAATAACTGCCCGTGATCGCGATGAAGTTCGCGCCGCATTCGCCCGCGAGCGCCTGCGCGAGCCGCGTCTTGCCGACGCCCGGTCCGCCCGTCATCAGGATGCCGCACGGCGCGCGCACGCCCATGCCGGTGAATTGCGCGGGCTCGGTGAGCCACGCGCGCACGTCGTTGAGCGCGGCTTTCGCTTCGCCCGCGCCGATGACGTCATCGAAACGCAGCGTCGGCGATTCGCCGAGCAATTGCGCGCCGCCGCGCATTTCGCGGCGCATGAACCAGAGAAGGCCGCCGATCATCAGGAGCGGCAGCAAGAGACTCAGCGCGTCGCGCGAACGGTCGAACATCTCGCTCCAGCGCGCAATGCCCGTGCGCACGTTGGCGTCGGGCAGCCATACGAGTTGATACGGCGAGGCCGCGTCGGGCTTCATATCGCCGAGCAGCAATGCGTTGGAGAACGCGCCGTTATGATCGGCCACGTAATACTTCTCGCCCTTCGTCGTGGAGACGAGAATCGCGTCGGGACTCACGCCGATCGTCGCGACATTCTTCGCGCGAATATCGGTCAGCATTTCCGATGCGTCTTTCTCGCGATGCGTCCACGGCGATGCGTCATGGCGCATCTGACTGGCGACGCCCGTCAGCGCCGCCGTCTGCGATTGCGCGGCCCGCACTTCATGGCGCCAATGCAGAAAGCCCGCGCCCGTCACGAGCGCGGCCGCGATCACACCATAAGCGATATATCGGCCAACGCGTGACCGCAGCGAATTCCTTGCCGGTTTCATCAATTCTGTCCAATGGGCCCGCACGCGCGGCGCCCTAAAGCAATCGTCGGAGGAATGGCATCCGAACGTGTGTCTCTTATCGTGCTTCGGTGGTGGGATGCCCGCGCGCATGTCTTGATGCTCAAGATGGCGAAGCGATCGACCTTGAACCGCAGATCGTCAACCATGCGAGCATGGCCCTGTTTGCAGGGATTGCTTCGCTGGAATGGTGCCCGTAATGCATGACCATTCGATAACGCGAAGCAGCGCGCGAACGAGCGTTCGACACGCCGTTTCAAATACACGTCCCCTTTTTTTTGATTAACGGCAGGTAACGGGTCTTCTTGACGGCAATGTAAAAAACGCGTGATCCGCGCTCGCAGCGCGATGCGGGTTTGATGGCGTATGCAGGACGAGGCCAAGGATAGCACGGCAGAAAACGATGCTCCATCCGGTAAGGAATACTGCTTGCTTACGCTAGAGAACTCCGCGCACATGGGGCGCGCGGCGTACTCGGACGAGAGGGAGATAACATCATGTTGTATTACGCGTTGGTCTTTTTCATCATCGCGATCATCGCTGCCGCGCTCGGATTCGGCGGTATCGCGGCGGGCGCGGCGGGCATCGCGAAGATCCTGTTCTTCATATTCCTCGTGATTTTCCTCGTGACGCTGGTAATGGGCCTCATGCGACGTTGACGGCTCTCAAGCAAAAGGCGTCGTGCCGAGGCTGGTCGGCACGACGCATTTTTTTTGTTCCTCGTTTAACGTAGCCGCCTGGACGAAAGATCGGTATCGTCGCAAATGACAACTTCTGGGTCATTTGCGCCATGCACATCGCGATACTCGCTCTCGATGGTCTCTTCGATACCGGCCTCGCCGTGACGCTCGACACGCTCAGAGCCGCGAACGGGTTGGCCGCGCGCACGATGGGCGGATCCCCGCGCTTCGATGTATCCACTGTTGGCGTGCGCAAGCGCGTGCGTTCGGGTCACGGCTTCGCGATTCCGGTGGAACCCGTCACGCCCGATTTGACGCCGGACTGGGTTATCGTTCCGGCGCTCGCCGCGACGACGCCGGAACTGCTGCTGCCCGCACTGGAACGCGCCGACGTCAAGGACGCCGTGCGGCAATTGCAGAAGTGGCGCGCGCAAGGCGTATCGATCGGGGCGTCCTGCATCGGGACGTTTCTGCTCGCGGAAGCAGGATTGCTCGATCATCGGCAGGCGACATCGACGTGGTCGCTCGCGCCGCTTTTCAGGCAACGCTATCCGCATGTTCTGCTCGACGAATCGCGGGTGCTCGTGCCGACCGATATCGGCGTGACGGCCGGCGCCGCGATGGGGCATCTCGATCTCGCGCTGTGGCTCGTGCGCAAGTCGAGCCCCGAGCTGGCCGCGCTCGTGTCGCGCTTTCTGCTCGCCGATATCCGCACGTCGCAGGCGCCGTACATCATCCCGAACCAACTCGCGCAGGCAGATCCGCTGATCCAGCGTTTCGAGCGCTGGGCGCGCGACCATCTGAAGGAAGGATTTTCGCTGCAGCACGCGGCGAACGCGCTGGCGACGAGCACGCGCTCGCTTCAGCGCCGATGCCAGGAAGTGCTCGGCAAATCGCCGCTGGCGTACTTTCAGGACTTGCGCGTCGAACGCGCGCAATCGCTTCTGCACGGCAGCGGACTCGATCTCGGAGCGATCGCCGCCGAAGTCGGCTACGAAGACGGCGCGACTTTGCGAACGCTTTTACGTCAGCGCTTGGGACGCGGCGTGCGCGATCTGCGCGCCGGCCTGCGCTGACGATGCCTACAACGAACGCTCGATAGCCTTGCCGAGCAGATTGAGCCCGAGGTCGATCTCTTCCTCGCTCACGGTCAGCGGCGGCGCGATGCGGAACACGCCCCCCATGCCCGGCAATTGCACGATGTTCATGCTCAGGCCGAGATTCATGCATTCGCGCGTGATCTTCGCGCCGAGACCATCGGCGGGTTCCTTCGTGCGGCGATCCTTGACGATCTCCACGCCGAGCAGCAAGCCGCGGCCGCGCACGTCGCCGATGCAGTCGAAGCGCTCCATCAAATCGAGCAGGCCGCGTTGCAGGCGCGCGCTCATCACGTTCGCGCGCGCGACGAGGCCATCGCGTTCGACCACATCCAGCACGCGCAGGCCGACGGCGGCGGGCAGCGGATCGGATACGTGCGTCGTGTAGAACAGATAGCCGAGCGCATGCGCCTTCTCTTCGATTTCCGCCGATGTGACGACGGCCGCGAGCGGCAAGCCCGCGCCGAGCGTCTTCGATAGCGTGAGGATGTCGGGCGTGACGCCGTCGCGCTGGCACGCGAACATGGTGCCCGTCCGGCCGATGCCGGTTTGCGCTTCGTCGAGAATCAGCAGCATGCCGCGCTCTTCGCACTTGCGCTTTAGCGCCGCCATGTAGCCTTCCGGCAGTTCGATGATGCCGCCAGAGCTCAGAATCGGTTCCGCGATGAACGCGGCGAGATTGCCGCTCGACTGCCGGTCGATGAGATCGAATGCGTAGTCGAGTTCCGCGAGCCAGTCGTATCGGCCGTTGTGCTCGAAGCGCGCGCGATATGGGAACGGCGCGGGAATCGCGAATGACCCGACCGCCGCGGGACCGACGCCCTTGCGCCCCGCGCTGTACGTTGCGGACGCCGCGTGACCCGTCATGCCGTGCCACGACTGCGCAAAGCCGACGACTTCGTATTTTCCGGTGACGAGCTTCGCCATGCGGATCGCGGCCTCGTTCGATTCGGCGCCGGTGCTCAGCAAGAGCGCGCGATCGAGACCGGCGGGCGTGATATCGGCGAGACGCGTCGCGAGATCGACGACGGGACGCGACAGCATCCCGCTAAAGAGATGATCCAGCTTGCCCGCATATTCGCCGATCACCGACACGATCTCGGGATGGCTGTGGCCAAGCACGGCGCTCATTTGTCCGGAGGTGAAATCGAGGATGGCGCGGCCATCGGCATCGTAGACGAAGCTGCCTTGCGCGCGCTCGATGATCATCGGCTCGAACGTGCCGCCGTAGCGGATGAGGTGCTGTCTGGCGTTGCGCCAGAAAGTTGCGTCGTTGTTCAGGGACACCGTGCTTCTCCTGGCGGGATAGGAAACAATCTGCAGTGTAGACAACGCTCAGGTTTTATAGAATCAAATCGTTCTAATGCGAGATAGAAGAGGCGCTAATACCTTGAGCCTGTCACTGGAAATCGAGTTGTTGCGCTCGTTTGCCGTCATCGCGGAAGTGCGCGCGCTGAGTCGCGCGGCCGAGCGCATCGGACGGACGCAATCGGCGCTGAGCCAGCAGATGAAGCGGCTCGAGGATATCGTCGATCAGCCGCTTTTTCAGCGCACCGGACGCGGCGTCGTGCTGACGAATCCCGGCGAGCGCCTGCTGGTTCACGCACAGCGCATCCTGCGTCTGCACGACGAGGCGATGGCCGATCTGTGCGGAAAAGGCTTGTCGGGCAGCATCCGCTTCGGCTGTCCGGACGATTACGCCGCCGTGTTCTTGCCGAGCCTGCTGCGGCAATTTTCGAGTCAGCATCCGCACGCGCTGGTGGAAGTCGTGTGCGGGCCGACGCCCCGGCTCGCCGAGCAACTGAAAAAGCGCGCACTCGATCTCGCGATGCTCTCGCTTCCCGAAGACAAACCCGGCGGCGAGGTCATCCGGCGCCAGCAACTGGTCTGGATCGGCTGTCCGGGGATGGATTCCGCGCATTACGATCCGTTGCCGCTCGCGCTCTCCGATCCGGACACGCTCGATCACATCGCCGCATGCGAAGCCTTGCAGCGCGCGGGCAGGGCGTATCGCATCGCGTACGCGAGCAGCAGTCTCGCGGGGCTCACGGCGCTGGTGCGCTCGGGGCAGGCGTTCGCGGTCATCACGCAGACCGCCGTGCCCGCCGATCTGTGCGTGCTGAACGCGGATGCCGGGCTGCCGGCCTTGCCGGGCGTCGGCATATCGCTGAAGTTCGCGCGCGAGCGTCCTTCGATGTTGACATCGGCGTTCGCGGAACACATCCGTCTCACGCTGCCGTTGTTGTGATGCAAGACCGATTGCGCGAATTGGGCCGCAAAACGGCCGCTTTCCGGCACATCGCGCATCGGGGACGCGGGCTAAGATACTTTCCATCTCCTCTAGCTCTTTCTTCTCAGGGAATGAGCGACTTTTGCGTCGTGCGGATAGCCTCTGCACGACGTTTTTCTTTGTGCGCGCCGGGCTACACTAGCCGCTCGTTTTCCGCACCCCGAACGCCATGCCGACTCGCAAACCCGCCACCGCCGATGCGTTGCAAGATCCGGCATTGTTGCGGCGTCTGTTGCGCGTCAAAGATCGCATGGACGCGTGTTCGCACGAGGACTGGCCGGTCAGCCGTCTGGCCGAAGTCAGCGGGGTCTCCGAAGCGCATTTCGCGCGATCGTTCAAGCGCGCGTTCGGCGTTCCGCCGCATCGCTATCTGCTGACGCGGCGCATCGAGCAGGCCGTCACGCTGTTGCGCGACACCGAGCTCGCCATCACGGATATTGCCTTCGTCACCGGCTGGGAAAGTCTCGGAACGTTCGGCCGCATCTTTCGCGATATCACTGGCCACAGTCCGAGCGCGATGCGCGTGCAAGCGCGCGCCGGCGTCGACGCGCTCGATCGCGTGCCCGCGTGCGTGCTGAAGGCCGCGCAACGACCCGATCTCACGATCGCAGTTTTGGAGAAGCGGCGGCGCGGTGCGAAAGGTACAGTGCGGCCATCTTCAACGAAGGAGGTCACATGAATCAGGGCATCGGCGTGGTGGGCATCTATGTCGACGATCAGGACGAAGCGCTTGCGTTTTACGTCGACAAGCTCGGTTTTCGGGTTCATACCGACGTGCGCAACGGCACGTATCGATGGCTCACGGTGCAGCATTCGGATCAGCCGTCGTTTCAGCTCGGCCTGTTCGCGCCGGGCGCGCCGATCCACGACGATGCGACCGCGCAAACGCTGCGCGCGATGGTCGCAAAGGGCGCGATGCCGCCGCTCGTGCTGTCCGTCGCGGACTGCCGCGCGACTTACGAGCGGCTGAAGGCGAGCGGCGTGGAGTTCACGCAGGAACCGGTCGATCGCTACGGCAGCGTCGATGCCGGTTTTCGCGATCCCGCGGGCAATGGCTGGAAGATGATTCAAGCGCCATCGGGACGGTAAATGTCCTGATTAGCCGGGAGGATGAAGTCTGTTCGTAGAGTGCTTAGAACATGACCGAAACCTCATATCAACCGCCCCGAGACATGTCGACGCTCGTGCTGGCGTGGATCCGGCGCGCGCGCGAGTCGCAGATTCGTCATTACACGATGGCCGACCGGCTGACGCGCTGCGGCAGACGGCTCGGGCTTGCGGTCATCGGCATCACGGCGGCGACGGGCACGTCCGCGTTTTTATCGCTCGTAGCGACGGCGGTGTCGCCGGATGTGCACGTCCTGATCGGGATGACGAGTCTGAGCGCCGCCGTGCTCGCCTCGTTGCAGACGTTTTTGCGCTATAGCGAGCGTGCGGAATTGCATCGCCGTGCGGGTGCGCAGTACGGCGCCGTGCGGCGGCGTCTCGAAGCGATTCATGCGGCAGATGTTTCTCTGCGTGATGCGTGTGTCGTCGATGCGGTGCGCGATGAACTCGACCAGATCGCACAGACGGCGCCGCATTTGCCACGCGCATGATTAATCATTAGTAAAGTTCCGAGTGCTGATTAGTCATTGATTAGACGTAGCGGAGCGAAAGCCGCTATTCGACTGACAAATGACCCTGTTCAAAAGGGGTTGTTTGTGCTTCCGAAACAATGCCCGGTGTGCTACGGTAATTCGTATGTATTACTTGCGACCGGACGATCGCTGATTGTCGATCGGCCTTCCGAACTGATTCGGATGGAGTGTGACAATGGAACAGCGAGGCGATGGCTCGCTTTATTTCGTCATCTGCCCCCGATGTGAAACCCTTTCATCAGTAGAAGAAAGCGTGTGCCCGTTTTGCGGCGCCGACCGCCACGGGGCCGTGCTGACGAGGGGCGCGGAGACAGCTCTGCGGGCAGTCGAGGCGGCGCGAGGCGTGACGCGCCAGTTTGCGCCACAGGGCGAAGTGGCCCGCGTGCGATGGCCGGCGCGTTCGAGAACATACGAAGCGCGTTTACCCGCGCCTGCGCCTGCCTCCATCGCCAATGGCGCTGCCGTGCTTGCGACGGGGCGTCCATCGCATTCGATACTCGCAACGGTCGTCATGGCCGCCGTCGTGCTCGGTGCGTGTTTTCTCGCGCGTGCTTACTTCGAGCAGCACGGATCGACACCGCGCGCGGGAACGCTGCCTGTGGCCGTCGCAGGCACGGTCCGTCCGATCGAGACGAAGGCCGCGCCGATCGCCGCCATCAATATCGATTCGGCGGACAGAATCGTGGACGGCCCGCTGCGCTCCGCCGCGCGTCCGTCAGCGGAAGCTGCGTCGCCACTGATTCCTGTCACGGCATCGAGCAAGGACAGCACGCGGCAGAGCGTGATTCCCGAACGCTCGATCGCAAAAAAACCGTCGACGCACGGCGCGAAGCAATCGGTCAAGACATCGAAAGCGAAACCCGTATCGAAGTCGGCTTCTGCATGTTCGCGCAAGTCCGAGCGCGCGTGCGCTGAAGCAGCGAAAGGCCGCGTATCCAGGACCGAGCCGAAGCAGCGTCAGACGCGCGCGGCGCCGCCTGCTGCGCCCGCCGCACGAGCGAAAACCGACACGAAGGAATTTCAGAAGGTCGCGGCCATCGCTCCGGCGGTGAAGCCCGCGATGACCGCCGACGATAGCTGGCGTCCGAGCAAGAAGAAGAACTGAAAACCCGCGCGGATCGGAAAGGAAAGGGAAGCGCTTCGCGCGGGACGCGAAGCGCGCTGACGATCTTATTCGACGGCTTCCCAGTGTTCGTCGACGGTCTTATCGGTTACGCGTACCTTCGCGACCATCGGCGCATAGCCGCGCAGCTTGATCTCATCGACGGCGAGCCGCTCCGAACGATAACTCTGCTGCGTCATTCTCGTACCGTCAGGGAATTCGAGCGCGTAACCGTCGATCGGTCCCCACTGGCCCTTCGGCATCGGTTCGACATAGACATTCTGCATCGCGTTTCTCCAGCTTGATTGGAAAGCACCGGGCGGTTCGCATTGGCGAACGTGCGCCTCTTGTATAAGAGGTTAGCGAAGAAAGGGACGCGGCCAGCGACGAGGCGTGAGGCCGCGAAGCAAATATTTATCGAAGTAAATCAATGCTCTAGTTACGGGTTCCCATGATGAGAAAGCCCATTCTCCGATATGCAACTCGCGGCATGCTGCCATGCAGCGCGCGTTTTCGTGAAACGGACCTTCATTGCATATCGTGGAAGTCAGTGATGCACGGCGCTGCGGCGGTCGGCATCGAGATAGTTGTTGATCGTCGGCGCGACGTCCGCCGCGACGGATGCGAAGCGAAAGCCGTTGCGTCCCTTGCGCTTCGCTTCGTACATCGCGCGATCCGCGTCGCCGAGCATCGCTTCGGCGGACGTGTCGAAGCCGCCCGCGCACATCGCGATGCCGACGCTCGTGCCGAGATGCGCTTCGACGCGGCCGAGTTCGAACGGCCGTCCGATCGCGCGGCAAATGTCCTGCGCGATGCGGCTGCATGCACTCGATGACGAAATCCCGCGCGCCAGCAGCACGAATTCATCGCCGGCGAGGCGGCAGACGAGATCGCCCGCGCGCGTCGTCTTTTTCAGGCGCGCGGCCACCTGTATCAACAGCGCGTCGCCGACGTCGTGACCGTGCTGATCGTTGATGCTCTTGAAGCCGTCAAGGTCCATGAAGAAGAGCGCGAAAGGCACGGCGTCATCGCGGGCGGCATCGACGGAAAGCGCGAGTTGCTCGGCGAGCGCGCGCCGGTTCGGCAGGCCCGTGAGCGCGTCGAGCATGACTTCGGAGCGCATCTGATTTTCGCGCCGCTTGGTCTCGGTGATGTCCTGCGACATGATGTAGAAACCGGCAATTTCCTCGCGCTGAAACTCGGGAATATACGTCGCGTTCCAGACGCGGCTCGGCGCGCCTTCATAGACGATGTCCTCGTGCGTCACGCGTTCGCCGGCGAGCACGCGGCGAAAGTAAGGCAGACAGCGCTCGAAGGTCGACGCGCCGATCGTGTCGCGCACAGTCTTGCCACGCAACGCCGAAGGCTCGACGCCGAACACCTCGCGATACACCTGATTGTTGAAGCGATAGCGCAGGTCAGCATCGACGTGTGCGATGAGAACGGGCAGATTGTCCGTGATCGTCTGCAGCGCGGCGCGATTGCTGGTGAGCTCGCGCGTGCGTTCGAGCACGCGGCGTTCCAGTTCCTGCCGATAATCGCGCAACACCTGTTCGCTGTATTTGCGGCTCGAGATGTCGTGCGCGACGCTCACGAAATGCAGCGGCTCGCCGCGTTCGTCGCGAATCAACGCGACGGAAAGCTCGACCCAAACCGGCTCGCCGTTACGGCGGCGATATCGTTTTTCCAGCGTATACGTCTTGCTCGTGCCGTCGAGCAGTTCCGCGACGAGTTGCAGATCGGCCGACAGATCCGCTTCGTCGGTGATCTGCTGAAAGGTCATCGTGACGAGTTCATCGGCGCTATAACCGGTGATTTCGCACAGCTTCGGATTCACTTCGACGAAGCGGCCCTCCAGATCGACGATAGCCTTGCCCGTCGGCGTCTGTTCGAAGATCGTATGAAAGCGCGTCTCGGACAGGCGCAGCTTGCGGCGGTCGGCTTCCTGAATCTCACGCGTTTCGCGCGCGGCTTCGCGCTGCACGATCTCGCGCTCGACGGTCGCCGCGAGATCGCACAGCGCGGCCTGCGTGCTTGCCGTGAGTTTGCGCGGCTTCGTGTCGATCGCGCAAAGCGTGCCGAGCACGAGACCTCTGGACGAGCGCAACGGCACGCCCGCATAGAAGCGGATGTGTGGCGCGCCCCTGACGAGCGGATTGCCGGCGAAGCGCGCATCCGCGTGAGCGTCCTCGACGAGCAGCAGACGTTCGGAGTGAAGCGCGTGCGCGCAGAACGACACGTCGCGCGCGGTTTCGCATACATCGAGTCCGACACGCGACTTGAACCATTGCCGATGTTCATCGACGAGCGATACCAGCGCGATCGGCACCTGCAACAGCTCGGCGACGACGCGCGTTACGCGGTCGAACACTTCTTCCTGTGGCGTGTCGAGCAGGTCGAGACTGTGCAGCAACTGGAGCCGCTTCGCTTCGTCGGCGGGCAGAGGCGCCGTGTGCCATTCGTGTACGGGTTGCAAGGTTCTTCTCGATTCGGTATTCGCCATCGGGCCCAATGCCACGATGAGCAATTTATCGAACCTTCCGCAATCCCGATTCGCCGATCAAAGGCCGGCTTTTCCCTCAGTTCGCGAGATGTGCCTTACGGACGAAATGACGCAGAGCGGTCAGAGCCCCAGGCAAACCGCCCCGACCGCGACCACCACGCAGGCGAGCCAGCGCCTCGCGCTGACGGCTTCCTGAAGGAACACGCGCCCGATGAGCGCCGCGAACACGACGCTCGTTTCGCGCAACGCGGAGACCGTGCCCATCGCGCCGGATTGCATCGCCCAGATCACGATGCCGTAAGCCGCGATCGACACGAGGCCGCCCGCGAGCGACGAACCCACGGCCATCGGCGCTCGCTTCACGGGCGTCCATAGCGCCGCGGGCCCGCGTTTCGCGACGAAAATCATCGGCATGAACCAATAGAACATGAACATCCACGCGGTGTAGGTGAGCGCTTCGCCATCGGACAGACGCACGCCGATGCCGTCGATCACCGTGTAGATCGCGATGGTCACGCCCGTCGTCAACGCGGCGAGCACGCCCGCGCGCGATACGCGGCCGCCCTGCAATGCAAGCGCGATGATGCCGCCCGAGATCAGCACGATCCCGAGCGCATGCAGCGGGCCGATCGCCTCGTGCGCGAAGATGGCCGCGCCGAGCGTGACGAGCATCGGCGACGATCCGCGCGCGATCGGATAAGCCTGCGCGAGATCGCCGCGCCGATACGAGCGCACGAGGCTCACGTTGTAGACGATATGCACGAGCCCCGACGCGACGATGTAGGGCCACGCGGCTTTCGCGGGCATCGGCAGATAGAAGACGACGATCGCGGACACGGCGCCGATCGCGATGCTCATCCACGTCATCGAGAGGAACCGGTCGCGGTTGCCATGGAGCATCGCGTTCCAGCTTGCATGGAGCACGGCTGCCAAGAGAACGACACCGCCGGTGTAGGTGAACATGCTTTCTTATGTCGGTTATATGACGGATAGTTACTAGAATAACTATCTTGTGAGCCGCCCACAAACCATATAAATTGCATCGTCGCTTTAGAAAAGCTCTTGCGAATGAGACCGGCATTGCCTTCACTCAATGCGTTGCGCGCTTTCGAAGCCGCTGGGCGACTCGGTAGCTTCAAGGAAGCCGCAGCCGAGCTGCATGTCACGCACGGGGCGATCAGCCAGCAAGTGCGTTTGCTCGAAGCGTGGCTCGGCGCACCCCTGTTCGAGCGTCATAACCGGCGTGTGGTGTTGACCCCGGCGGCGCGCGTTTATCTCGCGCAAATCGGTCCGCTCTTCGATCGGCTCTCGCAGGCCACGGCGCGCTATGGCTTGTCCGAGGCCGTGTCGCGCACGCTCACCGTGAATGCGCCCGCTACCTTCACGTTGCGCTGGCTCGTGCCGAGGCTCGAACAATTTCGCGCGCGTCATCCCGATGTGGAAGTCAGGATAGAGACATCGAACGAACCGGTAGAAAGCCTGAAGGACACATACGACATCGTGATTCGCGGCGGCCCCGACACGTTTTACGGTTACGTGATGCGGCGCTTTCTCGAAGAGGAACGTCTGCCGGTGTGCAGCCCCACGCTGTCCAAGCGTCTTCCTTTGCAGACGCCTGAAGACTTGCGGCGGCACACGCTGCTGCACACGTCGAGCTTGCCGCGCGTCTGGCCGGATTGGCTCGCGCAGGCGGGCATCGCAGCGCTCACGCCAGCGGCGGTGCTCACCTTCGATCACTTCTATCTGACCTTGCAGGCCGCTGTCGATGGCATGGGCATCGCAATGGGCCCGACCGCGCTCGTCGCCGACGATCTCGCGTCAGGCCGTCTCGTCGCGCCATTCGACGGGCCGCGTTTGCCGTCGCGAAGCTATTGCACGTATGTCGCCGATGAGAAAGCGGGGCACGATCTGATCGTGCTGTTTCGCGCGTGGCTCGAACAAGAAGGACAAGCGTTCGCGACCGAGCACGACGTGTGAGCCTGCGCCGTGCTGCATTCGTGCGAACTATGCAGAAATTTAACTATCTGGTTAGAATGCACGGGTTTACGCTAATGCCCCGGCCGGTCTGACTGATCGCGCGGGACATGCGATCCAGCCGCGCACATCGGCGCACGCGTGCATGCGTCGCCGCTTCTCGCGTGTCGCGGTATCGACTTCACGGAACGCTTTCATTCCGCGGTGCGATACGGCCGCGGCATTCCTGTCGTCGCCGAAGCGGATCGCATGGCAGACTCCTGGAGAAGATTTCGATGTCTACGAGTAAAGCCCGTCTTTCAGCCGCGCTGAGAGCAGGGTGTGTTGTGCTGGGCCTCGCGCTGCTGGCCACTGGTCTGATTTTCGTCGTCGGCGGCGCAAAGCTCGCGCTTCTGCACGGCAGCGCGTATTTCGTGATCGCGGGAGCGGTTATCGCCGTATCCGCGGTGCAGTTCATGCGGGCGAAGTCGTCGGCTGTGCTCGCCTTCGGCGCGGTATTTATCGGCACGCTCGTGTGGGCGCCCATCGACGGCGGTTTCGATTTCTGGCCGCTCGTGTCGCGGCTGATGCTGCCGGCCGGCTTCATGATGCTCGCGCTGCTTACATGGCCATCGTTGCGCACGCATGAGACGGGCAAGCCCGCGTCGAAGCGCGCGTATGCGTTCGCTGGCGTCATCGCGCTTTGCATGCTCGTTACCTTCGTGCAGATGTTCGAGCCGCATCCGACCGTCGCATCCGATGGCAATGAAACGCCGCTCGTGCCCGTCGCGAAGGAGCACGCGCAGAAGGACTGGAGCAACTACGGCAACACGGCCGGCGGCAGCCGCTTCGTGGCGCTCGATCAGATCACGCGCGATAACGTGAAGGATCTGCGTGTCGCGTGGACCTTCCATACGGGCGATGTCCCCGAAAGCCCGACCGGCAACGGCGCGGAAGATCAGGAGACGCCACTGCAGATCGGCGACCGCCTCTACCTGTGCACGCCGCACAACAACGTGATCGCCGTCGATGCCGACAGCGGCAAGCAGATCTGGAAGCGCGAGATCAACGCGCGGGCGCAGGTCTGGAACCGCTGTCGCGGCCTCGCGTATTTCGATGCGACGAAACCTGTGGCGCGACCGACGATAAACGGTTCGACGCCTGTGACCCCCGTTTCCATCGCGGCGGGCGCAAGCTGCCAGCGCCGCTTGCTGATGAACACGATCGATGCGCGTCTCGTCGCCATCGATGCCGACACCGGCGCGCTGTGCGAAGGCTTCGGCGAACACGGCTTCGTGAACCTGAAAGCGGGTCTCGGCGCGGCCGACGATCCGAAGTATCAGCTCACGTCGGCGCCGACGCTCGCGGGCACGACGGTCGTGGTGGGCGGACGCGTGGCCGACAACGTGCAGACCGACATGCCGGGCGGCGTATTGCGCGGCTTCGACGTCATTACCGGCGAGATGCGCTGGGCGTTCGATCCGGGCCGCGACGACCCCAACGCGCGCCTGCAACCGGGTCAGACTTACGCGCGCAGCACGCCGAATTCGTGGGCGCCGATGTCCTACGACGCCGCGATGAACACTGTCTTCATCCCGATGGGTAGCTCGTCGGTGGACTTGTGGGGCGGCAATCGCACGCCGCTGGATCACAAGTACGCGACGTCGATCCTCGCGCTCGATGCGACCACCGGCAAGGAAAAGTGGGTGTATCAGACGGTCCACAACGATCTGTGGGACTTCGACGTTCCGATGCAGCCGAGCCTCGTCGACTTTCCCGAGAAGGATGGATCGACGAAGCCCGCGGTCGTGTTCGGCACGAAATCCGGTCAGATCTTCGTGCTCGACCGCACGACGGGCAAGCCGCTTACGCGCGTCGAAGAACGCAAGGTGAAGACGGGCACGATCGCGCAGGAACAGTACTCTTCGACGCAGCCGTTCTCGGCCGGCATGCCGACGATCGGCGCGGACACGCTGAAGGAATCGGACATGTGGGGCGCGACGCCGTTCGATCAGTTGATGTGCCGCATCAGCTTCAAGTCGATGCGCTATGACGGCCTCTTCACCGCCCCCGACACCGATGTCTCGCTGAGCTTCCCGGGATCGCTCGGCGGCATGAACTGGGGCAGCCTGTCGACGGATCCGAATCATCACGTCGTCTTCGTGAACGACATGCGCCTCGGTCTCTGGGTGCAGATGATTCCGCAAAAGACCGACAGCGCGCCCGCGAGCAACGGCGGCGAAGCCGTCAACACGGGCATGGGCGCGGTGCCGCTGAAGGGCACGCCGTATGCCGTGAACAAGAACCGCTTCATGTCGCCGCTCGGCATTCCGTGCCAGAAGCCGCCGTTCGGCACGCTCTCCGCGGTCGATCTGAAGACGCAAAAGATCGTGTGGCAAGTGCCCGTCGGCACCGTGCAGGACACGGGTCCGTTCGGCATCAAGATGCGCGTGAAGATGCCCATCGGCATGCCGACGCTCGGCGGCACGCTCGCGACGCAAGGCGGCCTCGTGTTCATCGCGGGCACGCAGGACTATTATCTGCGTGCGTTCGACAGCGCCACCGGCAAGGAAGTGTGGAAGGCGCGCTTGCCGGTCGGAAGCCAGGGCGGTCCGATGAGCTATGTGTCGCCGAAGACGGGCAAGCAATACGTGCTGATTTCGGCGGGCGGCGCGCGGCAATCGCCGGATCGTGGCGATTACGTCATCGCGTATGCATTGAACCGCTGATCGTACGAACCGAAGATTTCATGCGTCTGACCAACACTTTCATTTGCCTGCTGGCTGTATCGATGCTGTGCGGCATCGGCGCAACGTCCGCGCATGCGCAGAGCGCCGTGACCTTGTACGGCAGCATCGATACGAGCATCGAAGTGACGAACCCGGGCTCGTCGTGGACGCCGCGCATGGACTCGGGCGCGTATCGCGGCTCGCGCTTCGGCTTGCGCGGCTACGAGCAATTGAGCGGCGATACGCGTCTGCTCTTCGATCTGGAAAGCGGCTTCAGTTCCGCCGACGGCACCTTCGCGACGGCCAACACGATCTTCAATCGACAGGCGTGGATCGGGCTCGGCGCGCCGTGGGGCGAGTTGCGCTTCGGCCGGCAGTATTCGCCGATCTACATTCCGTTCAAGGGCGGACTCGATGCATTCGGTGCGGGCACGATCGCGTCGGGGCTCAACAATCTGTCGAAGATCACGCCTTACACGAATAACGGCATCACGTATCTGTCGCCCGATTTTCACGGCTTCACGACGACGCTCATGGTCGCATTGCGCGATAGCGGCAACGGCAACGGGCTATCGGGGAACTACGAGACGTTCGCGTATCACAGCGGGCCCTTTCGCATTTCGTACGCGCATCAGGACACGCAAGGCCACACCGGCTTGCGTGCGAATCTCGGCGGCGTGTCGTATCGCTTCGGCAAGACGACGGCCTTCCTCTCGTACTTCAACGGCGATGGCGGGTCGCCGCGCTATCACAACGACGGTCTTTCGGTCTCGATGCGCTACGCGGTGACGCCGCGCCTGCGCGCATCGCTCGGCTATGCGTATGCACGCGATCGCTCGGGCAGCGATAACGACGCTGACCAGTTCAGCGTTGCGTGCGAATACGATCTCTCGCCGAAGGTGCTGCTTTACGCGAGCGGCGCGATGCTGCGCAATCATGGCGACGCGACCTTCACGCTGCGCGGCGTGAACGTAGTCGGGATTCCGGCGGCTTATCCCGGCGCGCCGGTGCGCGGCGTGCAGGTTGGCATGATCGACCGGTTCTGATTCTCAGCGTCTCTTCTTCGCCTCATCGAGGCACGCCGCGAGCTTCTCGAAGTAATCCAGTGCTTTTCGCGTCGGCACGACGGTCTTGATGCGCAGATCGTCGCTGCTTTCATCGACGGATACGAGGCCTTGCTTTCTGAGGTTCGTCAGCTTGCGATGCACCGTCGCCGGCGCGCCCGCGATAGACAGCGCCATCGTCTCCGTGACCGTCAGCGCATGGCCCGCGTGCCACGACGCCGTGAGCGCTTCGAGCAAGCGTTCTTCGGCAGCATCGAGCTTCGGCACCGAAGGCAATGCCTGCACTGCCTGAGCCAGATTCAGGAAGCGGAAATAGGCATCGAACACGCTCTTTTTGGCCATGAAGAAATCGCTTTTAGGGAACGAACCGATCATAGCATTCGCGATATACGGCAAACCACAATCGACGATCTATTTATCAAATTGATAAGTAAGTGCTAAGATAGTGCGTCGAGCAAGGTCGCAATACAAGGGCGCAATATGCGTCGAGCAAGGTCGCAATACAAGGGCGCCATACAAGGTCGCAATACGAAGAGCGGACGAGTGAGCGCGTTTCGCTATCGCCCGAGCGATTTCCCGGGAGGGCAGGGGCGTGGTTCAGGAACGCGATAACAACTACATCACGGCGCATTTCATCGAGCAGGAGATCGAACATCTCGCGAGGATGATCCGCTCGCGCCACTGGCATCGCAGCGCGGCGTGGCCCGTTTCGTACTGGCGCGAGCGCATCGAGGAATTGCAGCATGCGCCCGCCATCGCGCCGCTTCAGCGCATGGAGCTCGAATCGCTTCTGAACGAACTGGAGCGCATCGCGGCCAAACTCGAATCGTCGGCGAATTACGGCGGAAGAGCGCAAGGCCAGACGCGCACGATGCGCGACGCATGAATTCGCGCGGTGCTGCGATAAGATGTGCGTCCTTACCGCCGCTCACTGGCACGCCGCCAATGTCTTCCCTTCAACTTCGCTCATGTTCCGTCGTCGGAACGGCGCTCGTCTTTATCACCTCGCTCTGGGCCAATCAGGAAATCTTTACTCATTCCGAGTTCGTGCGAGGCGTGAACTGGATTTATCTTCCGGCCGGCATTCGGCTGCTCAGCACGCTGTTGTTGGGCGCGGACGGCGCACTCGGGCTGCTTTTCGCAAGCTGGCTCGTCGATTTCTTTTATTTCTTTCCAAATGATCCGGTGAGATCTTTCGTCGGCGGCATCATTGCGACCGTCGCGCCTTATGCCGTGTATCGACTCGCGCGCGAGATCTATGGACTCGACGCGTCGCTATCGAATCTGACGGCGGGCAGATTGATGATGCTCACCGTCGCTTATGCGCTTGCCGGTCCGCTGCTGCATAACATCTGGTTTTATCTTCAGGGCGATACGGAGCATATCGTCGCGCGATTCTTCGCGATGTTCATCGGCGATCTTGCCGGGACCATGATCGTCATCTATACGCTCAAAGCCTTGCTGCATTTCCTTCCCGTTCCGCGCGCGCCGAACCGCTAATCGTGCGCCGCGCGCGCCGCATGCACGTCAGCCGAACCACTTCATCATCAGCGTGGCGAACACGACCATGCCCGCGCCGCCGATGCGCGTCGAAATCTGCGCGAAGGGCATGAGTCCCATGCGATTCGACGACGACAGAATCGCGACATCGCCCGTGCCGCCGAGACCGCTATGGCAAGCGGTGATGATCGCCGCTTCGACTGGATACATCTTCAGCCACGCGCCGACGAAGAATCCCGATACGACCATCGCCGCGACCGTCGACGCGCAGATCACGAAGTACGCGGGCGAGAATGCGCCGACGAGCTTGTCCCACGACACGAAGAGCGTGCCCAGTCCGACGAGGATCGCGAAGGTGAGATTCGTCGACATGAACTTGTAGATCTGATACGCGCCGATCTCCATGCGTTCGGGAATCGCGCGCACGACCTTCAGCACGGCGGCTGCGACGATCATCAGCACGGGTCCGGGAATGCCGGTGACGGGCGCGAGCAGCATGCCGAGAATGAACAGCGTGCAGCCGAGCAGCAGCCCGAAACCCATCAGGCGCAGATCGAGCGCGGCCTCGGCTTTCTGTTCCTTCAGCAGCGCCTGATCGTCGCCGCTCTTCACGAGCATGCCGTCGCCGCTATATGCGCGATGTTTCTCACCGAAGCGCTTGAGCAAGCCGCTCGCGAGAATCGCGACGACGTTGCCGATGAGCGCGGCGGGCACCATCATCGCGATCAGATGACCTTGCGCCGCGCCGGTGATTTCCGCATAACCGATCGACAAGGGCAGAATGCCTTCGCCGATGCCCCCGCCCAGAATCGGCATGACGATATAGAAGAACGTGTGCTTCGGGTCATAGCCGAACATCAGTCCGACTAGCACGCCCGCCGCGATCGCCGTCACCGTGCCGACCAGCAATGGCACGAACATCTTCAGAAAGCCTTGAATCAGGATCTTGCGATTCATGCCGAGAATGCTGCCCGCGACGAGACACGCGATATAGAGGTATTGCAGGTTCGCGGTCTTCATCGTCGTGGTGATGGCCTTGAGCGCGGCATCGTCCATCAGCTTGTAGCCGAGCAGCGCCGAAGGCACGAAGAGACAGAGAATCGCGGGCCCGCCGATATGCCTGAACACCGGAATGCGTTTGCCGATTTCGCCGAGCAACAGGCCCGATAACATCAGCACGGCGAAGCCGCCGATCATGTCGTTCGGCAATTTGCCGGTGATGGCGGCGAGTATCGTCACCAGTGCGAGCGCGACGAACATCGCGACCGGCATGCCGCCGATGGTCATCAACGAGAAGCGCGCGCGCAGTCCGAGCGGCGTCGCGCCCGTGCGCAACGAAGGGCTTTCCATATCGTGTCTCCTGATTGAGAAGTGATGCGGCGATGGACGCTCGTGCGTCTCTTTTTCGCCTTACGCTGCTTGCTTGTTGCGTAGCGCGGGCAAATCGATCTTCATCCACGGATGCAGCGCCTCGTGCTTCGCTTCGAATGCGCGGATCGCGTCGCTGTCGGCGAGCGTCATGCCGATCATGTCCAGTCCTTCGATGAACATGCGCTTCTGACGCTGCGGAAGATCGAACGCGTAGTGCGTGCCGTCGCTCGTGCTCACGCGTTGATTCGCGACGTCGATGGTCAACTGATTCGTCTTTGCATCGCTCGCGAGCGCGCTCAATGCAGCGACGACGGCTTCATCGAGCGCGATCAGCAGCAAGCGATTGTTCTGCGCGTTGAAGTAGAAGATTTCGCCGAAGCTCGGCGCGATAACGGCATCGATTCCCGCTTGCTGCAAGCCCCATACGGCGTGCTCGCGGCTCGATCCGCAGCCGAAGTTCGCGCCCGCAATGAGAATGCGCGCGCCCGCATAGTCGGGCCTGTTCAGCACGAAGTCTTTGCGTGCGTTGCCCGATGCATCGAAGCGCAAGTCATACAGAACGCCGCGCGCGAGACCGGACTTGTCGATGCCGAACAGAAACTGCTTCGGCATGATCTGGTCGGTGTCGAGATTGTTCAGCGGCAACGGCGCGGCGATGCCGGTCAATGTTGCGTGTTCAGACATGCTCCAGCTCCTTGCGTACGTCGACGATACGGCCCGCGAGCGCGGCGGCGGCAGCCATCGCGGGACTCATCAGATGGGTGCGGGCGCCGCGTCCCTGGCGGCCCTCGAAATTGCGGTTGGTCGTGGACGCGCAGCGCTGGCCGGGTTGCAGGATGTCGTCGTTCATCGCGAGGCACATCGAGCAGCCAGGCTGACGCCATTCGAAGCCCGCCTCGATCAGCGCGCTGGCGATGCCTTCGCGTTCCGCCTGCTCGCGGACCATGCCGGAACCGGGCACGACCATCGCACGCACGGAAGGCGCGACCTTGCGGCCGCGCACGATATCGGCGACGGCGCGCAAGTCTTCGATGCGCGCGTTCGTGCATGAACCGATGAATACGTGATCGATCGCGAGGCCCTCGATCGCCTGATTGGCATCGAGTCCCATGTAGTCCAGCGCCTTCGATGCATTGCGTTGCGCGACCGGTTCATCGGCGAGGCGGGGAATGCGCGCATCGATCGCGATGGCCTGATCCGGGCTCGTGCCCCATGTGACGAACGGCGCGACATCGCGCGCATCGAAGCGATGCGTGATGTCGAACGATGCGTCGGCGTCGGACGCGAACTGCTTCCATTGCGCGACGAATGCATCGGTTCCGATGCGCTCGGCGACATAGCGAATCGTCGTCTCGTCGGGGGCGATCAACGCACCGCGCGCACCTGCTTCGACGGTCATGTTGCACAAGGTCATGCGCGCCTCGGCGGAGAGCGCATCGATCGCGCTGCCCGCATACTCGACGACGTAACCGCGCGCGCCCTGCGCACCGATCTTCGCGATGATGTAGAGCACGAGATCCTTCGATGTCGTGCCGCGAGGCAGCGCGCCATCCACGACGATGCGCATGTCCTTCGCGACGCGATAGACGAGCGTCTGCGTCGCGAGCACATGTTCCACTTCCGATGTGCCGATGCCGAAGCCCAGCGCACCGAGTGCGCCATACGTCGTGGTGTGACTGTCGCCGCACAGCACGACCATGCCGGGGCGAATCAGGCCGATCTCCGGCGCGACCACATGCTCGATGCCTTGCGCACGGTCGCGCACATCGAACAGATGGATGCCGTGCTCCGCGCAGTTGCGCGTGAAGTTCGCGGCCTGCTGCGCGGCGGCGTCGATCATGATCGTGCGCTTGTCGACCGCGACGGGATGCGTCGGAATCACATGATCGACGACACCCATCTGCTTTTCCGGGCAACGCACCGGCAGGTTTTTTTGCGCGAGTCCCGCGAATGCTTGCGGGCTCGTGTACTCGTTCATGATGTGCAGGTCGGCGTAAAGCGCGACATGTTCATCGTCGACGTGAAAAACCGTGTGGCTGTCCACGATCTTCCGATAAAGCGTCTGTCCCATGCTGTCTCCGTTCTTGCTTCTCCGATAAGTCGAAGCCAGTGTAATTCGATAAGGGAGACCGTAAAATACAGCTTGTCTTAACCCATTGTTAAGCCAAATTTAAAAATGGACTCGATCGCCGACCTGGAGTTTTTCGCGCGGCTCGTCACGCAAGGCAGCTTGTCGGCGCTCGCGCGCGAGCTCGGCGTGACACCGCCCGCCGTGAGCGCGCGCCTCAGCCAGCTCGAACGGCGTCTCGGCGTGAAGCTGCTGAACCGCACGACGCGGCGGCTCGCGATGACGCAGGAAGGCGAGCTCTATCTCGGCACCGGCTCGCGCCTGCTCGAACAGGTGCAGGAACTGGAACGCATGGTGTCGAGCAGCCGCGATCTGCCGCGCGGCCTGTTGAAAGTGAACGCGACGTTTGGCTTCGGGCGGCGTCATATCGCGCCGGCGCTGTCGGAGTTTCGTCGGCAATATCCGGATGTCGAAGTGCAGCTCGATCTCACCGATCGTCCGATGAATCTCGCCGAATTCGCGTTCGATGTCGGCATTCGCTTCGGTGAATTGCCGGACATGCGCGTGGTCGGCAGAAAGATCGCGGCGAACCGGCGCTTCGTATGCGCAGCGCCGGCGTATCTGAAAGCGCATGGCACGCCGAAGGAGCCGGACGATCTGCGCGGTCATCGCTGCATCGTGCTGCGCGAGAACGACACGGCGTACGGTACCTGGCATTTCACGAAGGGCAAGCGGCACGAAACGGTGAAAGTCCACGGCACGATGAGCAGCAACGATGGCGAAGCGGCGCTGCGCTGGGCGCTCGACGGTCACGGCGTGCTGACGCGTTCCGAATGGGACGCGCAGTCGTTTATCGATTCCGGCGCGCTCGAACGCGTGCTCACCGACTGGTCGATGCCGCCCGCCGATATCTATGCGATCTATCCCGAGCGGCTGAATTTGTCGGCGAAAGTGCGCGTATTCATCGAGTTCCTTGAGCGGTATCTGAAGCGGGTGTGATGCTTGCTGAATCGCGGGCATGACATCGCCGACGACGGAGGCAACTCATGACCGCGCAGCACCACGATGACGACGCCGCGACTTACGGCACCTTCAAGGATCTCGTCAACATGACGCCCGCTCAACTCGAAAAGTGGCTCGCGACCGACGAGTCGCGCGAAGTCGGCCAGAAGAACGGCGGCGGCGAATCGGTGGGGCACAAGTCGGGTCGGCATATCATCGACATTCTCGGCAAGAAGAAGGCCGATCTCGGCGAAGACGACTACGCGCACATGCGCAAGGTCGTCGGTTACATCAAGCGGCACCTCGCGCAGCGCCCGCACGAAGTCGAGCATTCGCACTGGCGATACTCGCTGATGAACTGGGGCCACGATCCGCTGAAGTAGGCTGCCGTCATTCGTGTCGCGCCTTCGGCAGCATCAGCCGCTATGCTTGTCGAAAACGGAGCGAGACATGAATCAGACGAACTGGTACGCCGAAAGCGATTGCTCACTCGATGAATTCGCGAGCCTGCTCGAGCGCGACGCGCGACCCAAGCTGACATTCGCGTCGCACATTCAGCGCGGCATTCCGTTATATGACTGCGGCGCGCTCGCCCCCGCGCTGGACGATTCATCGACATGCATGGCGTTGCAGGCGGAATGGGCCACGGTCCTGCGCGATGGCGCAGGCGTGTTCGTGCTCAAGCATGCGTATGCGGATGTCGATCCTATCGACGAGGCCGCCGCGATCTTCGAATCGATCATCCGGCAAGAGCGCGAACGCGGTGCGAGCGCCGCCGATCACTTCGCGAAGGCGGGCGCGAACGATCGTATCTGGAATGCGCAGGAAAAGCTCTGTCTGCACGCGCCGCGCGTGTTCGCGCGTTACTTTGCGAACCGGTTCATCGAATGCGCGGCGCTTGCATGGCTCGGCCCCGGTTTTCAGATTACATCGCAAGTCAATGTCGTGCGTCCGGGCGGCGACGCGCAGCAGGCGCATCGCGACTATCACCTCGGTTTCCAGACTGCCGATGAAGTGCGGCGCTATCCGGCGCATGTTCACGCGATCTCGCCGTATCTCACGCTGCAAGGCGCGGTCGCACATAGCGACATGCCTGTGGAAAGCGGTCCGACGAAGCTGCTGCCGTTTTCGCAGCGCTATGCGCAAGGGTATCTCGCGTGGCGGCGCGCGGACTTCCGCGAATACTTCGAAGCGCATCACGTTCAATTGCCGCTCGAAAAGGGCGATGCACTTTTCTTCAGCCCCGCGCTCTTTCATGCCGCGGGCGCGAACCGCACGCGCGACGTGCAGCGCATGGCGAATCTGCTGCAGGTGTCATCGGCATATGGACGCGCGATGGAAACGCTCGATCGCGCGCGCATGTGCGAATCCGTCTATCCGGTACTGCTCGATTTCAAGTCGACGGAAAGCATGAGCGATGCGGAGATCGATGCGGTCATCGCTGCGTGCGCGGAAGGCTACGCGTTCCCGACGAACCTTGATCGCGATCCGCCCATCGGCGGTCTTGCGCCGAAGAGTCAGCAGGCGCTATTGCGTCAGGCGCTCGATGAAGCATGGTCCGTCGATGCGCTCGCGAACGCGCTGAAGGACAACGCGTGGCGGCGCAATACTTGAAGCCTTACTCCTGATAAACCGCCGTCAACACGCTTTGGGCATCGGCGAGCGCATTGTCGAGTTGCACGAGACTCGCATGACGCGCGCCGAGCGGATCGCGATTCGCGATCGCGGTGAGTATTGCCTTGTGGCGCGGCAAGGACAGCGCGTGCGTATCCGGATGACGGCTCGTCAGCTTGATCGACTCCGACAGCGCGAGCGATAACATGTGCCCGATATACATCAGCATGTCGTTGTGCGTCGCCGTCATGATCGCGCGATGAAACTCCAGATCGGGCGTAAGCAGTGCCTCGGGCGTCGGCGCATGCGACATGCGCTCGTACGCATCGCGGATGCGCGTGACATCTTCCTCTGTCGCATTCGATGCGGCGAGCGCGGCCGCCGCCGGTTCGACGATCCTGCGCACCACGAGCAGCGACTGAAAGAACGCGCCTTCATGCACGCTGGTGATCGTCCAGAAGAGGACATCGGGATCGAGCGTGTGCCATTCATCGCGCGGACGCACGACGCTGCCAAGACGCGGCTTCGACAGCACGAGCCCTTTCGCGACCAGCACGCGCGTCGCTTCGCGCAGCACGGGCCGACTCACGCCATAGGCTTCGCACAGCTTCGCTTCGGCGGGCAGGCGATCGCCGGGACTGAGCTTGCCGCTCACGATGTCGATGCCGAGCTCCTGCACGATGCGCGCGTGCATGCTCTTGCGAGGTTGTGGATGACGATAGTCCATGGCGTCGTCAGCGCTTCGCCGCGGAGCGATCGCCGAACGCGCGCTGCGACAGACAGAACACGAGCAGCAATGCGCCGACCGCGATCTTCGTCCACCATGAACTGAGCGAGCCGTCGAACGAGATCAGCGTCTGAATGATGCCGAGAAGAAGCACGCCGAACAGCGTGCCGATCACATAGCCGACGCCGCCCGTCAAGAGCGTTCCGCCGATGACGACCGAGGCGATCGCATCGAGTTCGAGACCCATCGCGTGCAGGCCGTATCCCGAGAGCATGTAGAACGTGAACAGCACGCCGCCGAGCGCGGAGCAGAAGCCCGATAGCGCATACGCGCCGATGGTCGCGGCGTTCACCGGCAAGCCCATCAGAAGCGCCGAATGCGGATTGCCGCCGACCGCATAAATGGTGCGGCCGAACGGCGTGTAATGCGCGATGAACACGGCGGCCGCGAGCACGACTAGCGCGATCACCGCACCGAGCGAGAGCGACGCGCCGCTCATGACCGGAATGCGAATCTGCGATACGGCCGCATACCACGGATCGGTGATGCTGATCGAATCGATGCTGATGAGATAGCACAGCCCGCGCGCGAGGAACATGCCCGCCAGCGTGACGATGAACGGCTGCAGGCGAAAGCGCGCGATGAGCCAGCCCATGAGCGTGCCGAATGCGGTGCCCATCGCGAGCACGAGCGGGATCACGACGAGCGGATGCCAGCCCGCTTTCTCGACGAGCGCGGCGGATACCATCGTCGTCAGCGCAATCACCGATCCCACCGAAAGGTCGATGCCGCCCGACAGGATCACGAAGGTCTCGCCTACCGCGACGACGATTAGAAACGCATTGTCGATCAGCAGATTGAGAAAGACCTGCGGCGAGAAGAAGCCGGTGTACATCACCGAGCCGAGTACCGAGATCGCGATGAACAGCGTGATTGTCGCGGCGAGCGGCAGATAGCGGCTCGTCGAGAAGCTGCGCTTCGGTGCAGCGGCGTCGCGAGGATGCGCAAGCGTGACGCCCGGCGGCTTGGGCAAGGGCGAACTCATCGGCGCACCTCGCTGCGGCCAATAGCAGGGCGGCGCGCGAACTTCACGACCGTCGCGCGGAACTCGCCCGATTGCAGCATCATCACCGCGAACACGACGATGGCTTTCACCACGAGATTCACCTCCGGAGGCACGCCGAGCGAATAGATCAGATACGTGAGCGTCTGGATGATGAGCGCGCCGATCACGCTGCCCGCGAGCGTAAAGCGACCGCCCGTGAGCGCGGTGCCGCCGAGCGTGACGGCGAGGATCGCATCGAGCTCGAGCAAGAGGCCTGCGTTGTTGCCGTCGGCGCTCTTGACGTTCGAGCTGATGAGAATGCCCGCCACGCCCGCGCACAAACCGCTGAATGCATACGCGCCGAGCGTGAGCCGTTTCGCCTGCACGCCCGCGACGCGCGCGGCGGTCGGGTTGATGCCGATCGCCTGCAGGAAGAGGCCGAGCGCCGTGCGCGTGATCGCAAGATACAGCAGCACGAACACGAGCGCGACGATCCATATCGATGTCGGCAATCCGAGCAGATAGCCGCCGCCGAAGAAGAAGTAGGGCGTGTAGTAGATCGTGATGATCTGACCGTTCGTGATGAGCTGCGCGATGCCGCGTCCCGCGACCATCAGGATGAGCGTCGCGATGATCGGCTGCATGCCCGCGCGCGCGACGAGCAGGCCGTTCCACAAGCCGCACAGCAACGCGACGCCGAGCGCCGCCACGATCACGACAGGCAACGGGAAGCGCGTGACGTTGCCCGCGATCGATCCGCCGATCGCCCACGCGGCGACCGCTCCCGCGATGGCGACGACCGCGCCGACGGAGATATCGATGCCGCGCGTGGCGATCACGATGGTCATGCCGAGCGCGACGACCGCGAGCGGCGCGGCGCGATTGAGGATATCGACGAGACTGCCGTAAACGTGACCGTTGCGCCACTCGACATGCAGAAAGCCCGGATTGAACGCAGCGTTCAGCGCGAGCAGCAGCACGAGCGTGACGATCGGCCAGCCGAGCCGATGTTCCATCATCGAACGAAGCGTCATGCGGCGCGCGGTGTCATCCATGTTCGGCTCCAATCATTTCGCATACCGTATCTTCGCTGGTTCCAACGGGCAACTCGCCGACCTTGCGCCGGTCGCGCAACACGACGATGCGATTCGCGATACGCACCACCTCCGATATCTCCGAAGAAATGAACAGCACGGCCATGCCCGTCGATGCGAGCCGGAGTATTTCGTCCATGATTTCCTGCTTCGCGGCGACGTCGATGCCGCGCGTCGGCTCGTCGAGAATCAGAAGGCGCGGCTCGGTCGCGAGCCACCGCGCGATGAGCGCCTTCTGCTGATTGCCGCCGGACAAGAGACCGATAGGCATGTCGAGCGTCGCGGCCTTGATGCCGAGCGCGCGCACGAAGCGTTCGGCGAGCGCGTTCTGTTCGGCGCGCGTGAGGCAGCGCCGCGCGCCCATGCGTGCCTGCAACGCCAGCGCGATGTTCTCGCGCAGCGACAGCTCCGCGACGATGCCGTCCGCTTTGCGCTCTTCCGGACAGAACGCGATGCCGTGACGGATCGCCTGCGCGGGCGTCGTGAAGGAGACCGGCATGCCATCGATGCGCAGTTCGCCTTCGTCGGGCTTTTCGAGGCCGAAGAGCAGCTTCGCGAGTTCGGTGCGCCCCGAACCGAGCAGGCCCGCGACGCCCACCACTTCGCCCGCGCGCACGCGCAGATCGAGCGGTTGAAGCTGGCCTTTCTGGCCGAGTCGCGTGGCATCGAGCAACGCCGTTTCCTGCGTGGCCGTTTCGATGTCGTCGGGCGGCGACTGACGCGCCTGCGCGGCGGCAAGCTCACGGCCGAGCATCGCCGCGATGAGCGCCTGCGCGCCCAGTTCGCTCGTCGGCCATTCACCGACGCGCCGGCTGTTGCGCAATACCGTGATGCGATCCGAGATCGCATAGACCTGATTCAGAAAGTGCGTGACGAAGAGAATCGCGAGCCCTTGTTCGCGCAAGCGGCGCAGTACATCGAAGAGGCGGCGCACTTCGTCGTCGTCGAGGCTGGAGGTCGGCTCGTCGAGAATCAGCACTTTCGACGATAGCTTGAGCGCGCGCGCGATCGCGACCATCTGCTGCACGGCGACCGAATAGCTCGTCAGCACACGCGTCACGTCGATATCGAGACCGATGCGCGCAAGCAGCTCACGCGCTTGCCCGTGCGTCTTATCCCAGTCGATGCGATAGCCATGCAGCGCGCCGCGCCGCGGAAAATAGCCTGCGAAGATGTTCTCCGCCACCGACAGGTTCGGGCACAGATTCACTTCCTGATAGACCGTGCTGATGCCGAGCTTCTGCGCGTCGAGCGGCGAATCGGGATGGATCGCGCGGCCCTCGAGCAGAATCTCGCCGGCGTCGAGACTCACGACGCCGGTCAGCACTTTTATGAGCGTCGACTTGCCCGCGCCGTTCTGCCCCATGAGCGCGTGAACCTCGCCCGGATAGAGCGCAAGGTTCACGTCCTGCAGCGCATGAACGCCGGCGAAGCGCTTGTCGATGCCGCGCAACTCCAGTACTGGCGGTGTCATCGGCGGTCAGTATTTGCGGTTGGGGAATTCCTTCGCCGCGACCTCCATCGGGAAGATGCTTTCCTGCGTAACGATCCGCTTGGGCACCGACTTGCCCGCCTTGATGTCCTTCACCACGGACATCAGCTGCGGCCCGAGCAGCGGGCTGCATTCCACGGATACGTTGAGCTTGCCCGCCATCATCGCTTCGAACGCGCCCTTCACGCCATCGACGGAAATGATGATGATGTCCTTGCCCGGCTTCATGCCCGCTTCCTCGATCGCCTGAATCGCGCCGATCGCCATGTCGTCGTTGTGTGCGTAAAGCACGTTGATCTTCTTGCCTTCGGCCTTGAGAAATGCCTCCATCACTTCCTTGCCCTTCGCGCGCGTGAAGTCGCCGGTCTGCGAGCGAATGATCTTGAACTTCGGATCGGATTTGATGATTTCCTCGAAGCCCTTCTTGCGATCGATCGCGGGCGCGGAGCCCACCGTTCCCTGCAATTCGACGATGTTGATCGGCCCCGGATTGCCTTTCTCCTTCTCGACGAGCCAGCGGCCCGCCTTGCGGCCTTCCTCGGTGAAGTCCGAGCCGATGAACGTGACATAGAGCGAGTCGTCCTTGCTGCTGATCGCGCGGTCCGTTAGCACGACGGGAATCTTCGCGTTCTTTGCTTCGACGAGCACGGTCTCCCAGCCAGTCTCCACGACGGGCGAGAACGCGATCACATCGACCTTTTGCGCGATGTACGAGCGGATTGCCTTGATCTGATTCTCCTGCTTCTGCTGCGCGTCGGAGAACTTCAGGTCGATGCCGGCTTCCTTCGCGCTCGACTTGATCGACTCGGTGTTGGCGGTGCGCCATTCGCTTTCGGCGCCCACCTGCGCGAACCCGAGGACGATGGGCTTCTGTGCGAACGCGGAAAGCGGGAGCATTGCGCCGAGTGGCGCGGCGGCCATCGCAACTAACACGGTGCGGCGTTTCATGTCAGTGGTTCCTCCATCCGTTGGCTATGTATCCGTGCTTGTTCGAATGATTATGGAATAACCTGTTAATTCGTTGTTCTATTCATCCCGATGCCATTCCGGTATTTGGGTTTTGCGACGAGCGAGGCAACGGCGCCGAGATAGATTGACTATATGAAGGTATTCCGCCAGTTTTAATTCACGTTAACCCGCTTTTACTACCGAAACAGTCATACCATCTCGCACCGCGCGCTGCGCCGCAACATGCAGATTCGCACGCGAGGAAAGAACTGGTAACGCCTGCGTAATCGCTGCTAATGGCTCGTAAGCACTCGGGGAAACGACGTTTTGCTTGTGTGATCGTGGCTTCGCGCGCTCGACGAAGATTGCTCCTGTTGCAATCCGCAACGTCCCTTATCCGAAAAGGAGCAGCATGAACGTCACCAGCCCTGCCACTCAACATACGACGCAAGCGACGTCGCACACGCTGCCGATCAAGCGCGGCACCGAAACGCCGACCGTCGAAACCGGCACGCCCGCGGCGAAGACGCCCGCGAGCAATCCGGCGCATCTCGGCAATCACGTCGATACGACTGCGTAAATCATGCGGAGGTCTTTTCGTCTTGCCCTTGCGTGCGCGGCGCTTGCGGCGTGCCCGTTCGTGCTCGACGGCTGCGCGCTCGCCGCGTTGCCGTGCCGCGCGACATCGGCGTTGCTGAAGGTCGTGCCGGTCGTGGGTCATGCCGCGTCCACGCCTTTCGACGCCTGCGCTACTGCCATCGACTGATATGAAGCGAACGATTCTTCGTTGCGCGTTTTTCGTTTGCATGGCGATGCCGGCATTCGCCGCGGCGCAGAAGCCTTTCGACTTCCGCGGCCTGCAGCTCGGCATCGCGCTCGACGCATTCCGGCGCGACGAGCCCGCGCGCGCGACGCCGCCTGGCAGCGTCGCCGTATGCGACACGGATATCGACGCGGCATCGCTCGGCATGGTGCTGCGCGATACGCACAGCCTGTCGATCGCCTGCAAGTGGGCGCATCGCACGCAAGGCGGCTGGAGGGAATCGGCGGCCGTTGTCGATGGCACGCTCGCCCGCGATCACGTATTGCGCTTCCTGGCGATGCCGGGCGATCCGTCGCCGCGGCTGTATCGCATGTCGTTCGTGATCGATGCGCGCGTCGCCGACGACTTCGCCGAAGGGTTGTCGTCGAAGTTCGGCCGAAGCCGCGTCGAGCGAGCGAACGGTTATCAGACGCGCACCTGGGAGAACGCGACCAGCTCGATCACGCTGGAAGCGAACGGCGCGGCGGCCTCGGCGCGCGTGATTTATCGGCTGAAGGCGTACGAAGCGTGGCTGCGCGACACGACCGACCGGTGGCGTCTTGCCGCGGTGCACGACGCGCCCTGAATCAAAGGAGAGGATTGTTCATGAAATTCGCGACATTGCCCTGCTCGGCGTTCGCACTCGCACTGGCGGCGTGCTCGTCGTCGGGCTCGCACTCGATCGTCGAGATGCCCACTTATGCGCCGGCCGTCGCGCAACCGGTCAACGTCAACACGCTGGGCGCGATCTATCAGGCGGGATCGTCGGTGTCGCTGTACGAGACTTCGCGCGCGCAGAAGGTCGGCGACGTGCTGACGATCCGTCTTGCGGAGTCGTATCAGGGCAGCAATTCCGCCGATGCCAAGGCGAGCCGCGCGAGCAGCATCAGCGCCGAGGCCGCCGACAAGTCCAGCAGCGCGGCGGCGCGGCTTGCGCGTCTTTTCAACGTCGGTTCGGCGGATACGTCGTTCAAGGGCAATGGCAGCACGAGCAATCTGTCGGCGATGAGCGGCACGCTCGCGGTGTCGGTCATCGGCACGTTGCCGGGCGGCAATCTCGTGGTCGCGGGCGACAAGATCATCGCGATGAGCGGCAATCAGGACCGGCTGCGTTTCTCGGGCATCGTCAATCCGAAGGACATCGAGGCAGGCAATTACGTCGCGTCGAACAAGGTGGCGAATGCGCGCATCGAGCAGGCGGGCGTCGGCATGCTCGCGGATTCAACGACGATGGGCTGGCTGCAACGTCTCTTCATGAGCGTGCTGACTTTCTGACGATGAAGCCGCGCGCGCTACAGGGTCGCGCGCGCCGCGATGCGCCCGGCCGCGGTCGGATCGCCGTGCGGCACGAAGATATAGCCCTGGCCCCACACCGTCTGCACGTAACGCGGTTCGGACGGATCGATTTCGAGCAGACGGCGCAGACGCCAGATCGCGACATCGAGACTGCGATCGCGATGCGCGCCGTTGCCGCGCATTTTTTCGTTGAGCTGCGCGCGCGTGAGCACGACCATCGCGTTCTTCACGAGTGTCTTGAGCAGCGCGAATTCGCCGGAGCGCAGCGCGATGCGTTCGCCGTCGCGGCGCAACTCGCGCGCGCCGAAGTCCATTTCGAACGGGCCGAAACGATAGGCCGGGCGAATTTCGGGCGCGCTCGCCGTGTCGGACGACACGGGCTCGCGGCGTCGCAGGATCGAGCGGATGCGCGCCAGAAGCTCGCGCGGATCGAAGGGCTTGCCGAGATAATCGTCTGCGCCGAGCTCCAGCCCGATGACGCGATCGAGCACGTCGGAGCGGGCCGTCAGCAGAATCACGGGGATATCGTCGCGCGCATTGCGCAGTTCGCGCAGCGCGCTGATGCCGTCCTTGCCGGGCATCATCACGTCGAGCACGACCATCGAAGGGCGCTCGGCCTGCACGCGACGGCGCAACTCCGTCCCGTCGTCGAGAACGGAGACGTCGAAGCCGTGCTGCTCTAGATAATCGCGGACGTGATCGCGCACGACGGGGTCGTCGTCGACCATCAGTACATGTGGTGTCATGCCCAAATTCTAAGCGCGACGCCGAGGCCCCCGCGACGCTTGCGAACTTTCCATTTCTTTCCGTTACGGCCTGTTTCGGCGCGCGTTTCGAGGGCGCTTTACCGACGCGCGGGGCTTGTCGCGGGAATGGAACGCGCGTGCTGCGAGGCTTCATCGCGCGAAAGACGCGTCCGGTAAGAATCCGTAACGTTGCGCGACGCGCGAGACGCGCTGTAAGGCATTTGTGTACGAATAGAATTTTGGGATGGCTACATCGGTTCTTATCGTCGACGACGATCCCGCGGTGCGCGACCTGCTGCGCCGCTTCTTTCAAGAGCAAGGCATCGACGTTTCCGTGCTGCACGATGGCGCCGGTTTGCGTCGGCGTCTGGAGCTCGAACGTCCATCCATCGTCGTGCTCGACATCATGATGCCGGTCACGGACGGCTTGCGCGCGCTGCGCGATCTGCGCGCGGCGGGCGAAGACATTCCGGTGATCTTCGTGACCGGTTGCGACAGCGTTCCGCAAAAAATCGCCGGCCTGCAATCGGGTGCGGACGACTATCTCGCCAAGCCGTTCGATCCGCATGAATTGCTCGCGCGGATCGAAGCGGTGCTGCGGCGGCGCACGGCCGCGCCGAGCCGGCCCGAACCCGCGCCGCGCGAACGCTTCGGGCGCTTCGAAGTCGATTTCGTGTCGCGTTCGCTGTTGCGCGGCGACGAGCGCATCGCGTTGCGCGACAGCGAGTTCGCGCTGCTGAAGGTCTTCATCAAGAATCCGTACAAGGTGCTGTCGCGCGTGCTGATCCACGATCTCGTGCATCGCGACGATCTGCCTTTCCGCGATCGCGGCCTCGATGTGCCGATCTGGCGTCTGCGCCGTCTGATCGAAGACGATCCGTCGCATCCGCGTCATGTGCAGACCGTGCGCGGGCAAGGCTATGTCTTCGTTCCCGATGCGGACGATTCGGCATCCGGCTGGATCGAGGCGTAGCCGCGATGCGTTCGGGTTTCTGGCAGTCCGCGCGGACGCTGCGCGGTTTCATCGATTCGCTGTTCGGCCGCATGGCGATCGTGTCGATCGGCGTGCTGGTCACGCTGCAGGTCGGATGGTTCGCGATTCTCCACGTACAAGGGCCGCACAAGGAAGCGGATGGTTACGCGCGCGCGCTGCTGATCGTGCTGGAAGCGGCGCACAACGATGTCGCGCTCGGCGGACGGCTGATGCGCGAGACGCGCGTGCATATCGTGCCGGTGTGGAACATGCCGGAGCCGCTGACGCTGCGCGATCCCGCGAAGACGCGTCACGGGCATCTCGCGCGGCAGCTCGCCAGTCGTTTGCCGCCCGGGACGCAGATCGCGATCGATATCGACGGCCATAACAAATCGCGGCTCTGGGTGCGCTATCCGTCGAGCAATGTGTGGATCGTCGCGCCGATCGATCTGCCGCCGCCCGCGCCCTTCATGACCGAAGGCGTCGTGCTGCTCGCCGGCGCGCTCGTGCTTTCGCTGATTGCGACATGGCAGTTGCAGCGGCCGCTCGCGCGCGTCGCGCAGGCCGCGCGACGCTTCGGCGGCGGCGAGCGGCCGGTGCCCGTCGAGGAAAACGGGCCGCGCGAATTGCGCGAGCTCATCGGCGCGTTCAATCAGATGATGAAAAAGCTCACCGACGCCGATGACGATCGCGCCGTGATGCTGGCCGGCATCGCGCACGATCTGAAGGCGCCGCTCACGCGCCTGTCGCTGCGGGCGAGCGTGCTCGCGAAGGACGAACGCGAGCGCGCGAATTTTCTGCGCGACATCGATTCGATGACGCGCATCGTGCAGCAGTTTCTCGAATTCGCGGGACGCTCGTCGTCGGACGGCGCGACGACCGGCGTCGATGCGTTCATCGCCGAGCAGTTCGCGTCGCCCGAGGATGGCGACGATCCGTTGTTCGCGCTGTCGCTCGAAGCGGGCGATGCGTTTCACTTGCCGCGCACTTTCATCGACCGGCTGATGACCAATCTCGTCGACAACGCGCTCGAACATGGCGAGCCGCCCGTCGAGATTCGCACCGCGCTGCGGGATGGCGACTGGCTGATCGAAGTGCGCGATCACGGACCCGGCATTCCCGACGAGCGCCTGGACGAAGCGCTGCGTCCCTTCGTGCGGCTCGATCCCGCGCGCAGCGGCAACGGGCATTGCGGCCTCGGGCTCACCATCGTCGAACGTCTGGCGCGCGAGCAGCGCGGCCGCTGCGAGATCGCCAATGCCGAGGGCGGCGGGCTGATCGTGCGTATCGTCATTCCCTTTGATCAAACATGATGCTTGCTTCGTCCACGCGTGAGGCGCCTTTGTCGCGCCGCGCTTTCATTCGCGGCGGCGCGCGCGTCGCATTGCTTTCGACCACTTTCGGCGCGGGCGCATTGCTATCGGCGTGCGGCGGCGCGAGCGAAGAGCGCAGCGTGATGGAAACGCCGAGGCTCTCCACGGTCGAGAATTTCCGCGATGTGGCCGGCGTGGGCGACGGCTATCCGACCGTCGATGGCGGCCGCTTGCGTCGTGGCGTGTTCTATCGGTCCGGCGCACTGACACCCGGCGATGCGGACGCGGCGTTGCTTGCGCGCTTGTCGTTGCGCGCGGTGCACGATCTTCGCGTGGTGGCGGAGGCGTCGCTTGCGCCGGACCGCGTGCCGACGGACGCGGTGCGCGAGACCCACGAGATCGCGCCGATCGACGCAGCCGGCGCGACGCCCGTCGATGCGGCCGCCGCGACCGCGTGGATGAACGCGCGACAGCGTCAGCTCGTGACCGATCCGGCCGCGCGCTTGCAATTCGGCGCGCTGCTGACTCGGCTTGCGCGTGTTTCAGGCGCGCAGGTGGTCCACGGCACGGCGGGCAAGGATCGGACGGGCTGGGCGGCGGCGCTGCTGCTCGCCATCGCCGATGTGCCGCTCGATGTGATCATCCAGGACTATCTGCTGACGAACACGGCGGCAGAGACGCAGATCGATGCGCGCGTGAAAGCGCATGCGGCGCGTGCCGGGATGAATGCGCAGGCGGTCGCGCCGCTTTATCGGGCGCAAAGCGCGACGATCCAAGCCGCGTTCGAGGAGATGCACAGCGGGTTCGGGACGTTGAGTAACTATCTCGCGCAGGGGTTGGCGGTGAGTGCCGCCGATGTGGCGATGTTGCGGGCGAAGTTGGTGGGGTAGGGTGGTGGAGGATTCGAGCGCGGCCTTCCGATTCGCCGCGCGCTCCGATGTCTTACCGATTCCGCAATTGAAGCAGTTGCTCAGATAAGCTCGCTCGGTTTCTCGCCGCGCCGGCGTCGCTCCAGTCCTTCGAACGAGGCTCTCTGCCTCGCTTTCCCGCACGGGCCGTCATCGTGGCGATATGCACGCTCCCGTATCGCCTGTCAAAATCAAATCTCCTTCGCGGCGGTGCTAGCATTCCCGCCACGAATCAAGCACGCCCGCCATTCTGAAAAAATAGAACCCTGCGATACATAAAAAAATAGACGAGGCCTCGAATGGAGACACACCAGACCCGCTCACCCCGCTCGATGACCTCGCGGCTCACCTGGTGGATTGCCTCCGTCGTCGCCGCGCTGAGCGTGATGGCGGGCGTCGCCTCGTTTGCCGCCGCGTCTCACGAAGCGAACAAGCTTCAGGACGGTCATCTGCGCGAGATCGGCGCGCTCATCGATGCGAAAAAGCTCGTTCTGGATACGACCGCCGTCGCGTGGCAAGGCAGTCAGGATTCGGACGTGCGGCTCGTCATCTCGCGCCTGGAGCCTGAATGGGAAGCCGCGAACGCATCGGCACCGATCATCGTTCCGGCGACGCTCAAGGACGGCCTGCATGACCTCGAAACGCATGGCAGGCGCTGGCGTGTCGATGTCCGCACGCTGCATTCCGGAGACCGGATCGCGGTCGCGGAGCTGTCCACGATCCGCGATGAAATCGCCAGCGACGGCGCAATGCGTACCCTCTTTCCGATGCTCGCCCTGACGCCCGTGATTGTCGCGCTGGTCTTCTTTCTCGTGCGGCGGATGCTCCTGCCGGTGCGCCGTCTCGCGAGTGTCGTGGACTCGCAGGACGATGCAACGCTCGACACGCTGTCCGAGGAAGACATCCCGGCAGAACTGCTGCCGTTCGTCACGTCGATCAACCGGCTCATCGGCCGCCTGAAGGATGCGATGGCCCAGCAGCGCCGTTTCATCGCCGATGCCGCGCACGAGCTGCGTTCGCCGCTTGCCGCGCTGTCGTTGCAGGCGGAGCATCTCGGCGCCGCGGACTCGGCCATCGTCGCGCGCGAGCGTCTCGTCACGTTTCACGCCGCGATACGGCGCACTGCGCGGCTCGTCGAACAGTTGCTCGCGCTCGCGCGTTCGCAGCATGGATCGTCGATGAAGCCATCGGTCGTATCGCTGCGAGAACTCGCAACCGATATCGTGATCCAGTCGGTGAACATGGCGGAGGACAAGCATGTCGATCTCGGGCTCGAACGCGTCGACGATGTCGACGTGATCGCCGACGCGCCCGCGCTGGCCGTCGTGTTGCGCAATCTCGTCGACAATGCCGTGCGCTACACGCCGGAAGGCGGCAGAGTGGATGTATCCGTCACTGTGAGCGGACAGGACTTGCTGCTGGAGGTGCAAGACTCGGGACCAGGCATTCCCGACGACGAACTGACTCGCGTGCTCGAGCCGTTCTATCGCATCCCCGGCACGCGCACGATGGGCAGCGGCCTTGGCCTTTCGATCGTGTCCGAAACCGCGCGGCGCAGTGGCGCTCGCTTCGTGCTCCAGAACACAGAGACGGGGCTGCGCGTGTGCTATTGGCATCCGCTGCGCGAGCGGACCGCCGGGAGCATGTGATAAAAAAAAGGCGACTCGCCACAAGAACGATGGCGAGCCGCAAGAGGGATCGGTCAACAACTACTGCGCAGGCAGATTAGCACCGGTTTCACGCGTGAAATCGCATCGGAAAGATGCCGTAAGGAAAGCGACCTTCACTGTGTGCGCGAGACCACCATACGGTCGACCAGCGCATCGAGCTTCTGCCGCGCGCTCGCGAAACGGTCTACGTTCAGACCATTGGTGTCGTAGCGCGCCGTCACGAGAATCTGCCCTTGACGCACGATCGTGAGATCGATCGCCGACAGATACGGCACCGGCTCGCTGCCGAACGCGCGCTTGTTCCAGCTCGTCGTCGCGGCGTAGACGAACATCGCCTCGCAACCGGGCGGCGACGTGCCGGGGTTATAGACCGTCGAAATCACGCCGCGCCGCTGCAACGCGACCTGCAGCGAGGGCACGAAGTCGCCTGTCGCGACGTTCTGGTTCAGTTCGATGCATACGGATTGCAACGAGGCAGGCGAGCCCGTCACCGATGTCGGCGACGAATAGTTCGACGCGACCGTCATGCCCGCCTGCACGAGCGAGCCGGCGGCATCGGCGGCCGTAATCAGCGTCCACGTACAGCCGGAAAGCGCGCTTGCCCCGAAGGCAAGGAGCGCGCGAGCGATGAGCGTGCCGAACATGCTCGGGCCGCCGAATTGAACTTGCATGGCTTGGCGTCGTATCGATGGAAAGAAGGGCGGTGTGTCTGTCGACATCACGCATCGATATCTTCCCGCGACGCGCCGTCATCCGATATGCGGAGCAAGGCGCCAATCCGGCGAGTTATTTCCAGGTATTAATCCGCGAGCGATCAGACGAACAGGGACACGATTCCGCCGATGGTCGCCGCCGCTGCAACCCATTTGCCCGCGGTGTAGAAGCCATTCGTATCGGTCGCCTGCACTTCGGGACGTTCCAGCCCGAGCGCGCCATAAGCGAACGATTTCACCGATGACGGCGGGTTGGTTTGCTGAGGGACGGCGGCATCGTCGGCCGATGTGTCCTGCTCGACGTCGGTCGTGTCATCGGCAGGCGCGGCGCGGCGGGGAAGAGGCGTATCGGCGCTCGTATAGGCGGCCGTGGTCGCACTGTTGATCTGCATCGCTGGCCTCGTCTTTATGCGCTACTGCAAAGCCGCAATAACGGCCTGTCGCGACGATGCTTGAACACGCCCGCCTTTCGGTTCCTTACCGCTGGCCCGATCACATCGGATGGTTCTGCACGAAGGTCTTGTATGCCCAGTAGGCGGCCTTCTGCGTGAGTCCGTCGCTCTGGATAAGACCGTAATCGCCTTCGCTGTCGTCGTAGAGTTCGAAGGCCTGAATCGACTGGATGTTGTACTTCGACGCGACGCTCGCGAACTGCGCCATCATCAGACTGCCTGTCATGTATGTCGCGATCTGGCTGTACGAGCCGAAGTCTGGGCGCACGCCGAACTCGTTGATCCATACCGGCTTGCCCATATCGTGCAGAAACTGGAGCACGTCATGACATCCCGTGCCGCCGCATGCGTGCGTCATGTCGCCCTGACTCGAATACCAGTGCCACGACGTGACATCCCAACTCACCGCCGGATGACCCCAGGTGCCGTCCGGTTGCGAACCGTCGGCGAGCATCTGGAAGAAAGCGGTGTGCAGCCAGGTGCCGCCAAGGACGATCTTCGCGGAGCTGTCCACGGACTTCACGCCTGCGATCATCCCGCGGATCACGCCGCGCGCGAGCATGAACGACCAGTTGTTGTACTGATACCAGACGGTGCCGTCGACATTGCCGATAAGCGCCTTCGCTTCGAGTTCGTTGCCGACCTCGTAGTACTTGTAGGGGTAGCTGTTGGCCGTCTGCTGGCCGAGCGTGTAGCCCGCCTTGTAGGCGTCGTTCTCGCTGTTGTAGTTCAGGTTCATGAGCATCACCGGATACACGGTGACGCCGCCTTCTTCCATCGTCTTCGCGATGTTCGCAACCATGTTGGCCGATGTCTGGCTGTACACGTCATTGCGATAGATCGTTGCGCCGAGATCCTGCAATTGCGACAGTTGCGTCTTCGCGCCCACGACGTCGTATGCGCCGCCGTTGCTGTTGTGGCCGTTCGCGCCGTAAAAGATCGAGCCGCTGCCGCTTGCGGCCTTCGCGGTCGACTTCAGCGATGCCGCGCTCGTGCTCGCCGCGGCGGTGTCGGCGGGGTTGTCGCTGCCACCGCAGGCGGCAAGCACCATGCTTGCGGCGAGGGTTGCCGCAATGGATCGGGACAGGAAGGAGGCAATTCTGTTCTTCATCGCGTTTAGTATGACTAACGGAGATGCGCGCTTTCGCAACGATCAGGGCACACGTTGAGCGCCGAGTCGAGCGATCAACGAGGCGATGCGCAGAATCGGTCGCGCATCCGAAATAGTTGAAAGAGCTTGTTAGTAATCCGAATAACTGGCTCAGGATGAACGCCATTGACGACGCGTATCGGTGCGCCGAAAAAGCCAAGCCAGTGCAGATTCGCTGAAGCAAAGCCGAGCACAAAAGCGATGTGCATGCGGAATGGCCAGCGTTCGATGACGATGATCCGCGAACGTGAATTCGCGTCGGTCATCGGTAACATGTGCAGCGATACGACTTCGACGACGTCAAAATTGCTGGCGGCGGCGCGATGCAGTTCGCGCCCTGAGCGTGCGTTGCCGGTATTTAGTCAGCGGGGAAAGGTTACTTTGTTCCGACGTAGAAGTAAACCCGATAGCAGAAAAAACATCTTGTGTACGGCAACATTTCGACTGGTCTTTTCTGCCGTTTATCGTTTTCTGCGTAGCCGTTTCTACTGCAGCAAGGGCGCTGATAATCGTTTCGCTTGCCTTGCTTGGATTGCCATGCTTCGGCGCGAACGGCACAGGAACTTCTCGTGGCAGCAGAACTGACTCTGTGCCCGCGTGAGTCAAGGGGGAAGTGCGCGCCGCTGCATCACCGGTAATGATGGAACGACAGCGGCGCGATCGATGCAACTTACGGTGCAGCCACGCCCTGCGTCTTCGGGCTATACGACGTATAGAAGCTCGCGCCAGCCCATGTCGGCGCAGCGTCGTTATACAGCGGCGCACCTTGGCTCCAGTTCGCACCGTCGTGCCAGTCGCCGCTGCCGCTGAACTTCGCCACGGCCGGATACGGATACACCGGACGCGATGCCGTCACCTTGCTCGTCGTCGCATCGGTCTGATAGGTCATCACCGCATTCGGCGATGTGCCTTGTTCGACCCAGCCCGTGATCTGCGATACGAGATCGATGTTCGGAAAGCCTTCGCCGCCGCCGCAGTGACCCACGCCCGGCACGACATACAAACGCGAGAACTCGTTCGCGCTCGCTTCGCCCATCGTGTCCTTCACGGCCTGGTAATAGCGGATCGTGAAAAGCGGGGAGATGTGCTGATCCGCCCAGCCGTGCCACAGGATCAGCTTGCCGCCCGCGTTCTTGAACGCCGACAGATCGGGGCTCGTTGCATCGTTGAGCGGATGGTTCGCCTGCAGATAGCTCGAATAAAAGCTCGCATCGTGATAGCCGAAGGTGTCGACATTCGGCATCGACGGCGACCCCGTGAAGATCAGGTTATATGCCCCGGTCACGATCATGTAGCTGAAGAGACTGGTGACGGGCACGGCTGCGTCCGTCGAGTTCGTCGTCGGCACTTCGACGCCGATCCAGTTCGCTTCCGAGCCGAACTGCGGCGAGCCGCCCAGCATGGGCATGCCGGTATTCGTATCGGTCGGGCCGCTGTAGATCTTCGAGGCCGTTGCGACTTCGGCGGCCGTCAGACAGTTGCTCGTGCTCGATGCATTGGCCGCGCATTGAATCGATGCGGGATCGAAGTGACAGGTACGCGGATCGGCGAGGAGACCATCGGGTACGTTGGCTTGACCGCCGCATGCAGCCACCACTGCCTTGTGCAGCAGTTGAGCCTTGTCGGCATAGAGCACGGCCTTGCCTGCGCTCGTACCCGTCGTGCTGTTCGATTCGACGTTCCAGCCGTGATAGAGCGAGTTTTGAATCTGGAAATGCGCAGCCGGCGCGCCCGCGACGATGCCGTTGTAATCCGACGGATAACGTTGCGCGGCCATCAGCGCTTCACGGCCGCCATCCGAACAGCCGACGAAGTAAGCGTATTTCTGCTCCTGTCCGTAGTAAGCCTTGATCAACTTCTTCGCGGCGAGCGTCGTGATGTGCTGGCCGCGATACGCAAAGTCGGCCTGCTTTTGCGGATCGGTCGACCATGTCGAATCCTGACCCGAATGACCCATGTCGGTCGCTGCCGTGACAAAGCCGCCTTGTTGAACGAGCGGGCACGTATAGCTGAAACTGAAGGAGCTTTGCTGAGTCGGATCGCTCAGATTGCCGCACAAGCCGCCGCAGCCGAGTTCGGCGAAGCGCTGTGTCCACGAGTCGACGGGCAGTGCGACCTCGAACGTATTCGAAGGCGCGAGCGTGCCTTTGACCGTGCAGAAGTTGACGGTGGCGCCGTTAACGGTCGCGGCCGTGACCGTCGCCGATGTGATCGTGCTGCCGGTGCCGCCGATATCGCTCAAATCGACCGATGCCAGCTTCGAGCAATCGACCGTAGGTTTCACCACGGCCAAGGGTGTTTGCGCGGCGTTGCCGCTACCGCTATTGTTGCCACTGCCTCCGCATGCCGTGACGACGACGGTCACGAGGCAGGCGGTTATCAGCGCCATTAATCGCTTGGGATCCAGAGCTCTCATAGTTATCTCCTAGACTTCGTTTTGATGGCGTACGGACGAACGTCGCCAGCACGCCGAAGCGTGCGGACGATATGAAACGATCGTGGTGCTACGCGCGTTCGATCAGAAGCGATGGATGATGCCGACGCCCGCCGCGAACATGCTGCGCGATGCCGACGGCGCGCTCTGGAAGCCGTCGCCGATCGTTGCGTTGGCGGCCGTCTGACGGTTCGTAGCGGTGCCCGAGGGCGCCGCCAGCGTGTTGCCGTTCGCACGCTGGAACGCTTCCAGTGCGTACAGTCCCGTGCGCTTCGACAGCGAGTAGTACTGCGAGAGATTGAACTGGTGGTACGACGCGGCGTCGTTGATGCCGTTCGCCTTGCTGGCCCATGTATAGCTGTAGCCCGCTGCGAAGTCCCATGCCGACGTCGCCTTCCAGTGCAACACCGAGCCGACCGTGTTGAACACGGCTTCGTCGGTGAATTGCGAATTCACGCCCGGGATGTATTGAACGTTCGTGTACGTGACCGAGATGTCCCACGCGCTGTTGAACTGATAACCGCCTGCAACCGCGAAGCGCTGTTGCGCTTGTGCGCGTTGATAGCCGGCCGTCACCGCCGACACGCCGGGCTGGCCCGAACCATCGGTCGCTGCCGTACTGTTGATCGTCGTCGAGCTGCTGCTGTAGATGCCGCCGCCATTGGCCGCGTTGTTGATGCGCGAGAACGCGACCGTGCCGCCGATCGGGCCTTGCTGGTATTGCAACGCAGCCGACCACGTCGACCCCTGATACACGCTGTCAGGCACGCCTGCAAGCGAGTACGAGCCGCTTACGGTGAAGCCATACATCTTCGGCGACGTATAGACGATCGAATTGTTCGCGCGATAGATCGTGTCGAGGCCGTCCAGATCGCCCGGATGCGCGCCGAAGTAACCGGTCAGCCAGTTCGTCGGGCTATACGGCGAGAGCAGCGTGTAGTACGAGGTGTATTGACGACCCAACGTCAACGTACCGTACGCCGGATTCGTGAGACCGACCCATGCCTGACGGCCGAACATCGCATTGGTGAACTGTGCTTGTCCGCTATTGATGTCGAAGCCCGATTCCAACTGGAAGATGGCCTTGTTGCCGCCGCCGAGATCTTCGGCGCCCTTCAAACCGAAGCGGCTACCGGCCCAGATGCCCGATCCGGTCTTGACGTTCGAGCGGCCCGGGTTCGTCTTTGCGAGATTGGTCTGGCTGCTCTGATAGACGATCGAATCATCGACGATACCGTACAGCGTGACGCTGCTTTGCGCTAACGCCGGCGTTGCGATCGCCGCCGCATAGAACAACACGCCCGCGCTTAATGGCTTCAGTTGATGTCTCACTCTCATACACCCTCATCGTTGTCGTTGGATTGGTGAGCGATAGCATCGCGCGTCGTGCGACGATTGCCCGCCGGTGCGAACGTACGCCGATGACAGGGCATGAAAAGAAAGGGTTAACCATTGATCCGATACCGAAAGTGAAATGCAAGGTCGCGTCCGGAAATGAGGCGAGCCTTGCAGGCACAGTGTCGGAATGCCGCTTTCAAGCGACAATCGAACGCCTCACACCGAAAACCGCGATAAACAAAACTGATGGCGGCGTTAAGTCTTTGAATTGACCTTTCGACGCTTCTTTTTCGGCGCCGGGTGCTTTCGATTTGCGTCGGCATATTCGCGGATCATGTCCGTCAATGTGCGCAAGCCCGCCGGCACATGACGACGGCCGGGATAGTAGAGGCATAGTCCGTCGAGCGGCGGCGTCCAGTCTTCGAGCACGCGCACGAGGGCGCCTGCTTCGAGATCCGCGGCGACATTCCATTCGGTCAGGTAAGCGAGACCGATCCCCGCGCGCGCGGCGGTCAGCATCATGCCCGGTTCGTCGAGCGTCAGCGCGCCGTCGCCATCGATGCGTATGGATTCGCCATGCCGCTCGAA
>NZ_JALQDN010000071.1:0-10101 GCF_023631205.1 Caballeronia sp. NCF2
AATCGGGCATCGGACGCGAATACGGCACGTTCGGCATCGAAGCGTTCCTCGAACCGAAGGCACTGCTGGGCGTCCGTCAAGCCCGCGACTCGAGGCCGCCCGATTCCGCGTGCTGATTGCGCCGCACCGCTGTGGCAGGCCCGAAATAACGCGCGATGCAGAGCGCGTAGGTGATCAGCGCCGAGATCGTGTACATCGCGGATCGCTCCATGAAGAACAGCAAGAGCACGGCAATCGCGAGAAGCAGCATCTCGATGCGAGGCGAGATCGCGGACAGTTGCAGATCGCGGCGCTCGATTGCCGTGCCGAGCAGAATCACGAGCGGAATCAGCGCGACGACCATGTGGATCGGCTCAAGGATCGGCGCGGCAAGCAGCATCGTCATGCATGCGAGCGCGTAGTCCATGCGTTTGTCGCGGCTGCGGAAGAAGACGAGGTAACACGCGAACACGCAGATGATCGCGGCGAAGATCGTCGATGTCGCGTGAAGCGTCGCTTCGGATGCGGGCGTGCCGAGCTTTTCGGATATGGTCTGCAATGCGCCGCGCACCGAACTGTTGCCGGGCAAGCCACCCGCACCGAGGATGTACGTCTGCGCTCGCCCGATCTCGACGGTCAGATATTCCCAGATCACGCGAAAGCCGAGCTTGCTCGCGGTGAAGAGCGTGATCGCGATGGCGCAGACGCCCGTCGAGATTACCGTGCGCCATTCGCGTCGCAAGAGAAGCAAGCCGACGATGGCGAGCGGTGTCACCTTGAAGACGACGGCGAACGCGAGAAAGACTCCCGCGAGCCAGCGATTGCCGCGCTCGATCAAGAAGAACGACGTCACGAGAAGAAAGAAAAGAAGCTGGTTCGATTGCGCGAGATAGGCGTCATGCAGAACCGGAAAGCTCAGCATGGTCACGCCGATGAGCAGCGCGGTCACGCGCCTGTCTTCGCCGCGATAGGCCATCTTCGCGAGAAGCACTGCGCCGATGATGGACAGCACGACCGACATCGCGACCCAGGCGAGCTTCGCGGTGAACGACGGCAATAACGCGAACGGCGCAAAGATCAGCGCGAATTGCGGCGGATAACAATAGATCAGGATATCGTCGAGATTGGCGCCGAGCGTCGTCAGATAGGCGACGAGCCGCTCGTTGTTATAGATGAGCGACGGATCGTGCGGCGAATTCAGCACGCTGCTGAAGGCGTAATAGTAGAAATTGAAATCGCTGAAGGCCTTCGGATGATCGGCCGAATAACTCAGCGTGTAGTGATAGATGATGACCATACGAATCGCGAGAAAACCCGCCGCGACCAGCATGAGCAAAGCCGCGATGATCCGGACGTTATCCGCAGATCTGGCGCCAACCCGAGCGTTCAACATGGACGTTCTCCCGTGTGCCGGCTATCACGTTGTAAGGACGCTGTAATGAATCCTTTGGGATTGATCCACTATTCGTCGCATGAAATCGGGCGAGAGAACCGTTAGCGGATCGTATGGCCTACGAATCGTGACAGCATCACAGGGGCCGCGTCAATCTGGTATTTGCGCAGTGCAACGAAGAAACTGCTTTTTGAAAAATGGATGACGCTCGTGCGTTTTTATGCATGCCGCGTGTTGAACAAAAATATCAGATTCTTATCGTCACGCGGCTCGCAGTCGTCACTTCTCCGCGGCGATCTTGTCCTGAGTGCGCGTATCGAAATCGGATCCGTCATGGCGCTCATGCAACTGGCTCGACGGCTCGCCGAAAGTACGGTTCACCATGCGGCCGCGTTTAACGGCCGGACGTACGCCGATCAATTCGGCCCAGCGGCGCACATGCTTGTATTCATGCACGGAAAGGAACTCGGCGGCGTTGTATAGCCAGCCGTTCACGAGACCGCCGTACCACGGAAAGATCGCGATATCCGCAATGGTGTATTCGTCGCCGGCGATATAAGTGCTCTGCGCGAGACGCTTGTCGAGCACGTCGAGTTGACGCTTCACTTCCATGGCGAAGCGATCGATCGGATATTCCATCTTGCTCGGCGCATAAGCATAGAAGTGCCCGAATCCACCGCCCAGATAGGGCGCGCTTCCCATCTGCCAAAAAAGCCACGACAAGCACTCGGCGCGCTTTGCCGGTTCCGTCGGCACGAACGCGCCGAATTTCTCGGCGAGATAAAGCAGGATCGCGCCGGATTCGAAAACGCGCACAGGCGTTGCGCCGCTGCGATCCACGAGCGCCGGAATCTTCGAATTCGGATTGATATCGACGAAGCCGCTGCCGAACTGATCGCCATCGCCGATGCGAATGAGCCACGCATCGTATTCCGCATCGCGATGACCAAGCGCCAGCAACTCTTCGAGCATCACGGTGACTTTCACGCCGTTGGGCGTGGCGAGCGAATAGAGCTGTAACGGATGACGGCCAACGGGCAACGCCTTTTCATGTGTCGGACCGGAGACCGGCCGATTGATATTGGCGAATTGTCCGCCGCTTTCCTTGGTCCAGGTCCATACGGCCGGCGGCACATATTCGTTCGATGCGCTCATGCTTCAAGCTCCTTTGCAATATGAATTCGGACGAGGTTATCAGGTCGTCCGAAAACATGCTTGACCGGGCTTTGTACAATCGGCTCCGCAATCCACGAGAGGAAACGAATGAGCCAGCGTCCATCGCACAAACCGTATCGCCCGCGAAAAGCGCCCGCGCAATCGCGCTCCGAAGCCACGGTGGCATCCATCGTCGAAGCAGCGGCGCAAGTGCTCGAAAGCGAGGGCTTCGAAGGATTCAACACGAACGCGGTCGCGCGTCGCGCGGGCGTCAGCATCGGTTCGCTCTATCAATACTTTCCGGGCAAGGATGCGCTCATCGTCGCGCTGATTCGTCGTGAAAGCGCGCGCTTTTATGAGGATGCATCGGTCGCGCTCACCAAACGTAGCGGCAAGGCGGCGCTCGAATATCTGATCGGCGCGTCCGTGCGTCAGCAACTACAGCGTCCGATGCTCGCGCGTCTGCTCGATATCGCGGAAGGACGGCCGGCATTGCGCGGCGAAGTGGCGAAAGGGGAAATGGACGCGCTGGTCGAGACGATCGTCGGTCGTGCCGCACCACGTTATCCGAATCCGGAAGTGGCGGCGGCCGATCTGCTCGCCATCGTCAAAGGCATGGTCGATGCCGCGGGCGAACGCGGCGAGCGCGATCTCGACGACCTCGAACGCCGCGTTCGGGCCGCTGTTTTCGGCTATCTGTCGAGAAGCGGCGGCGCGTAAATGCGAGCAATGGAAGCGACGCGACTGTGCAAGCCGCATCGCTGCGGGCTTTCGGCGGCTGTTCGCAATGCGAGTAGTCGAATGTGAGCTTTTGCTTATATTCTGAAGTCTCTATCAACCGAGTAGAGACCGAGCCAAAACATGAAGCTCAATCACCTCAGTTTCCCTTCCGCCGACACACCCGCGACCGCTCGATTCTTCGAGCAGTATCTCGGCTTCACGATATCCGGAACGTGGGACCAGTCGTACATACTCAAGCGTCCCGGTTTCGATGTCGTGATCGATCACGCGCGCGACGATGCACCGGAATGGCCGCGCGCGTTTCATGTCGGCTTCGAATTGCCGAGCCTCGATGATGTGCGCGATCTATACGAACGCTTCAAGTCGGAAGGCGTGGAGATGGAGACGGACATCTTCAACAACGGGCGCGGCTCGCGCTTCTTCTGCCGCGCCCCGGGCGGCGTGATGTTCGAAATGAATACGCGCTCCGATGCCGCGCCCGAGTATCAGGGCACATTCGACAACTGAAGCGATTGCGACGAAACGCTATTCGCCCGCCGCGATGGACACGGACGCTTCGCTCGTCAGCATCAGGAACGTGAGCGTTTCGCGCAGATAGAGCTGCACGGTCGTGTCGGTATGACTCGTATAGCCGATCGACAAGTCCTGGCCGAGATGCAGCTCGTAATCGCCGCCACGCGTCAAGAGCACACAGCCGCCCTGAAGCGCGGGCGCCCACACGAGATCGCCGCTCACGATGCGCTTGATGTGCTGAATGACCGGATAGCCCTGATCGCTCGCTTCGGCGAGCGCGGTATAAGCATCCGCGCCGAGCAGCACGGAATAGGGTCCGTCTACGCCGGCAAGGCGCAGCTTCTCGAGCGCCTGACTGATCGCGGCGGGATAATCGGCGACGTCCGCGGGGAGATACGTCGGCGCATTGGAGCTGCCCTCGCGGATGCCGGTGATGCCGGCGGCCGCGAAGCCGTCGAAGATCGCGCTGTCTTCCGCGAGCGCCAGTTCGTTCGCGGCGGTCTTCGCGGGTTGCCAGTCGCTATCGTTGGAGCCGCGTTCGACGCTGTCGATCGCTTCGCGCTGCAACGTGAACGGCACGGTGAGTTGCACGAGTTGCTTCACGTCGTATAACTTCGCCGCGACGCCTTGCTTCGGTGAAGCGATGTTCGTCTGATGCCCCGTACCGATGCCCGATAGCGCCGTGCCGCCGGGACTCTTCACGTCGACGACGCGGCGGCCCGCGAGCGCGCGCTTGAACGTGCGCGCGACTTCGGCTTCGATCTGCGACCATGCGGCGCCGGAGATCGGCGCGAGCTCTCGATGCAAGTTATTCATCTTGTGAAGTTCCTTTGAGTGAGCCGATGTTCAATGTTCCTGCGCGGCTATCTTCAGGCGCGTTATCGCTGGCGGAAGAAGTCGCGGCATCCGGGTTGCGGTCGGGAAGTTCGTCGAGCAGATCGTTGGACGGCACGAAGAACAGGCCGCCCGTCACCGCGCGGCTGTAATCGAGCAGGCGGTCGTAATTGCCCGGCGGCCTGCCGACGAACATGTTCTCGAGCATCTGTTCGATCGGCGCGGGCGTGCGCGCATAGCCGATGAAATACGTGCCGAACTCCTTCGCTCCCGGACGTCCGAACGCCATGTTATGCCGAAGGATCTTCACTTCCTTGCCGTTCTCTTCGATCGTCGTGAGCGAGCTATGCGAGCACGACGGCTTGATCGAATCGTCCAGTTCGACATCGGATAACTTTTCACGTCCGATGATCAGTTCCTGTTGCTCGACGGTGAGGCCATTCCACGCATCCAGGTTATGCAGATACTTCTGCACGATCACATAACTGCCGCCGGCGAAATCGGGATCTTCTTCATCGATGATCGTGTAATGCGCGGCGCTCTTTCCTGTCGGGTTCTCGGTACCATCGACGAAGCCCACCATGTCGCGCAGATCGAAGTAGCGAAAGCCATGCACTTCATCGACGACCGTCACTGCATCGCCGAGCTTGTTGAGCATCTGCGCGGCGAACTCGAAACAAAGGTCCATGTGATCCGCGCGGATATGCATGAGGATGTCGCCGGGCGTCGCGATCGCGCGGCGCTCGCCCGAGCCGAACTCGCGAAACGGATGCAGCGACGCGGGGCGCGGCGCGCCGAAGAGCATGTCCCACGCATCGGCGCTGAAGCCGCATACGCAGGACAAATTCGCGGTCGGCGCGCGCGTGCCGACCGCGCGGACCAGCGCCGCGATGTCGCCGCACCATGAGCGCACGACATCGGCCTTGCCTTCGCCGCGCGCCACGGTGGCGACGATGAAGATCGCGCTTCGGGAAATAGGATCACAGACGGCTTGTGGTTCGGGTGTGTTGTTTGGCATCTGAAAAGATAACCTGAAGTTTCATAGGATCATAAGCTGGCGTATCACTGCTGCGAACCGACGATACACCAAGTTCATGTGATCAATACCCGAAATCGCACGGTTATGTAACATCACGGAGCGCCAAACTTCGTGACCCAATCATCTTCATCGACCGACAGGAGCGACTGTGAAACTGACTGACTTCGATACGCTGACCTTCGACTGCTACGGCACGCTGATCGACTGGGAAACCGGTATCTTCGAAGCGCTGCGTCCGCTGCTGGATCGCGTTCAGCCCGCGCTGACTCGCGATCAGGTGCTCGAGGCCCATGCGCGTCACGAGTCGTCGCAACAGAAGTACACGCCGGGCAAGCGCTATCAGGAGTTACTGGCTATCGTGTACAAGCGGCTCGCGGAAGAGTGGGGCGTTTCTTTCACTCAGGAAGATTGCATGGTCTATGGCCGCTCGATTCGCGACTGGCCCGCATTCCCCGATTCCGCCGATGCCCTTCGATATCTGAAGCAGCATTACAAGCTCGTGATTCTGTCGAATGTCGACAATGAGAGCTTTGCCCATAGCAATGCAAGGCTACAGGTGGAGTTCGACGCAATCATTACGGCGGAAGATATCGGATCTTATAAGCCTTCGCCGCGCAATTTCGAATACATGCTGGAAAAGCTGGGCGAGCGCGGAATCCGCAAGGAAAAGATCCTGCATACGGCCGAAAGCCTTTTCCACGATCACAAGCCTGCGAATGGTTTTGGCCTTGCATCGTGCTGGATTTATCGCCGTCATTCGCAGCCCGGCTTCGGCGCGACGATGGACCCGGGCGTTCAGCCGAAGATCGACTTCCGCTTCAACAGCATGGCCGATCTGGTCGAAGCCCATCAGAATTCGCTTTAGTCGAAGTCGACTTCGCCGCCGCGTCGCAGCGCGTCCAGACGCCGGATCTGCGCGGGCATGATGCGGCCCAGCGACAGCGGCGGAAGGTCGTCGAGACTGAAGAACTCGACGGCATCGGTTTCCACGCCGATCACATTGCCGGTTCCCACGATCTCGCCGAGAAAGACGAGCTTCCAGATGTGAAAGACCGACGGCGGATGCGGGTGCTTCGCCGTATCCCACGCGGCCAGCAGCCGCACGATGTCGACCGTATAGCCGCTTTCCTCACGCACTTCCTTCGCGGCATTCTCCGCAGGCGACAGGCCGACATCCGCCCAGCCGCCGGGAAGCGACCACAATCCATCGGCTGCTTCGCGCACGAGCAGGATGTGCCCGGACTCGTTGAACACGGCGCATCTGACGTCGAGCTTCGGGTTCGCATAACCCGACTCGAATGCGAAAAGCTCCGCCACTTCGCCCGCTTTCATCGATGCGATCTCGGCAAGCTGTTCATGCGCGATCGTCGCTATTTCTTCGTAGCGTTCCTTGTCGAATGCGCCGTTCGTATAGTGCAGTCCCGTTTGTGCGAGGGCCAACAGGCGTCGCGCTTGTTCGAGTCGTCGATTCGAGGACATGTTCATTCCTGCGTTTCCATGTATGACTGTGCGGTCGTGAGCAGCGGGTGCTCTAAGGTTCGAAAGAGCGGTGAGTTTTGCTTGCGCCTCGTCGCAAAATCGATGCATGCGACGCTTTACCGCAAGCATCTTGCGCCGGACCGTTTTCTGCATTACGGCGCAGGGAGGCGGCCGCCTGCCGCGGCGAGAGTCAAGCTGGACTGACGGTTTCCTATGGTTTCTCATCGATTCGACGATATCGCTAGCGTTTCATTTTTTCGTCGTCAAGGCGGCAAGATTACTTATACTCGGATCTATGCTCTGGCCCATTACGGTCGGCATAATGTCATCTATCAAAATGACAATCGTAATTCGATCCGTAGCCGCAAAGATATGAGCGAACAACGAACAAAACGAGACCCCGAGGGGACGCGGCGGCGCATTCTGGAGGCCGCCACGGAGCAATTCACGAAGTTCGGCCTCGCGGGCGCGAGAGTCGACGCCATCGCCACGGCCGCGGGCACGAACGAGCGCATGCTCTACTACTACTTCGCGAGCAAGGAAGGGCTCTACGTCGCCGTGCTCGAAGCGATGTACATGCAGTTTTCGCAACGCGAGCAAGGCCTCAATCTGTCCGGCCTGCAACCAGCGGAAGCGGTCCGCGAACTGGCTCATTCGATCTGGACGCATCTGCGGGAAAACCCTCAGTGGCTGAGTCTCATCAACAACGAGAATCTGCACGAAGGCCGTTATCTGGAGCGTTCGAGCCATTTGCGCGAGACCATTTCGCCAGTGGTCGATCTGCTGCGCGCGACGCTCGAACGTGGCGCCGCCGCCGGACACTTTCGTCAGGGCGTCGATCCGCTCGATTTTTACGTGACGCTCGTCGGCATGGGCTATTACATCGTGTCGAACCGCTTCACCATCGACATGTTCACCGGCCGCAATTACGCCGAGCCCGAACGTCAGCACGCGATCGCGGAGATGCATCTCGACATGTTGCTCACCTACCTGCGTCCAACCAACTGACCAACGCGGGTCTGGACGTCATGCAAAAGTTGCATAGCCGTATGCGACAGTAGCATTCACGTTTTTTCTGCCTTCCCTAAGATTCCAACCTGACACAAGAAAGCGGCGCATCGACTTCGATGCGCCTGCCATTCCCGAGCGCGCGCGCCGGTTATGACCGATCGTTCGTGCGTCATCCCAAGTCAGGACGGAAATTCATGCTCGCGCCCATCGAACGTATCGAACACGATCTGCTCGGCGATCTCGCCGTGCCCGCCAACGCGTACTACGGCGTGCACACGCTGCGCGCGCTGCAGAACTTTCCGATCACCGGCATCGCCATTTCCGCTTACCCTAATCTCGTCGATGCACTGGCGAGCGTGAAGGAGGCGGCCGCGCTCGCCAACCACGAACTCGGCGTGCTGAGCGAAGTGAAAATGCAGGCCATCGTGCACGCATGCAGGCAAGTGCGCTCGGGCACGGCGCGCGAGCATTTCGTCGTCGATGTGATTCAGGGCGGCGCGGGCACGTCGACGAACATGAACGCGAACGAAGTCATCGCCAATCTCGCGCTCGAACATCTCGGGCATCGACGCGGCGAATACGGCGTGTTGCACCCGAACGAGGACGTGAACCTCGGCCAGAGCACCAACGACGTCTATCCGACCGCACTGAAGATCGCCACGTACGCGGGCATCATGCAACTGATCGAGGCGATGGGCGTGCTGCGCGCATCGTTCGAACGCAAGGCGCTCGAGTTCCGCGACGATCTGAAAATGGGCCGCACGCAGCTTCAGGACGCGGTGCCGATGACGCTCGGCCAGGAGTTCAGCACCTTCGCCGTGATGCTCGGCGAGGACGAAGCGCGCTTGAAGGAAGCGGCGAAACTGATCTGCGAAATCAATCTCGGCGCCACCGCGATCGGCACGGGCATCAACACGCATCCGCGCTACGCGCAGCTCGCGTGCAGGCATTTGAGCGACGTGACCGGCATCGCGCTGACGACATCGCCGAATCTCGTCGAAGCGACGCAGGACGTCGGCGCATTCGTGCAGCTTTCCGGTGTGCTGAAGCGCGTCGCGGTCAAGCTCTCGAAGACCTGCAACGATCTTCGTCTGCTGTCGAGCGGACCGCGCGCGGGACTCGGCGAAATCAACCTGCCGCCGGTGCAGGCCGGGTCGAGCATCATGCCGGGCAAGGTGAATCCGGTGATTCCGGAAGTTGTCAATCAGATCGCGTTCGAAGTCATCGGCAACGATGTGACCGTGAGCTTCGCCGCCGAGGCGGGCCAGCTTCAGCTCAATGCGTTCGAGCCGATCATCGCGCACAGTCTCTTCAAGAGCATCGCGCATTTGCGCGCGGGATGCCTCACGCTCGCGTCGAAATGCGTCGACGGCATCAGCGCGAATCGCGACCGCTTGCGCGCGATCCTCGAAAGCTCGATCGGCATCGTGACGGCGCTCAATCCGTATATCGGCTACACGCATTCGACGGAAGTCGCGAAGGAAGCGCTCGTGTCCGGCAAGAGCGTGGCGCAGATCGTCATCGAAAAAGGGCTGTTGAGCCCGTTGCAACTCGACGAAATCCTGCAGCCCGCGATGCTGACGCAGCCGCGCGGCATCGCGTCGGCGGCTTGAGAAGCCGTTTCGCGCCAGCCGGAGTAGACTGTTTTTGCGGTGTGCCTGCCGCGAAAGGAGGTTGCGATGAGATTCGCCGATATGTTCAAGCGCCCGAAACGCGGCGCGACGGCTGCTCCCGGGGACGCGGAGCCTCACCACGAGGAACACGCGAAATCGGTGCAGAAAGAGGCGCGCAAGCTGTGGGACGTCATTGGCCGAAATCGCCATAAGAGCGCGAAGTGGCACTAGCGAAGTGGCGTAGGAAGCGGGCCCCGGCCCCAAACTCCCCGGCCCCGTCTCTTATAAACAAAAACCAGCCCACCACACCATCGGAACAATCCCCTCCTCCCACTTCTTCTTTT
>NZ_JALQDN010000072.1:0-146808 GCF_023631205.1 Caballeronia sp. NCF2
CGGTCCACAACGCGGCCCGAACGGTGTGGGGCGTGATTGGCCAAAACCCCAAAAAGACCGCGAAGTGCAAATAGCGAAGGGGCTTAGGACGGGGCCCCGCAAACAAACGCCCGGCCCCCGCAACGTTTTCAGGTCGTGATCCAGTTGGTGTGCGCCGGGAAGAGCGTGCCGAGCACGGCGGGCGAGTACGTGTTGGGAACCGGCACCGGCTTGCCCGCCACCATCACGAGGCCCAAACGCTGCGCGACCGACACATGCGCGCCAATGTCCTGCGGAAACGCGAACGGGCCGCGCGGCCCGAATGGACGCAGCGAGAAGGGCGGCTCCGTCCACGGCGAATGCGACTTGCCGAGAAAATCCGGCTGCAGGGACCAGGGCGGCGTCTTCAGACGCATGCCGATGGCCGGATCGGCGAGGCGCTTCAGCATCCATTCGCAGGCGATATCCGAAAGCCCCGATTCGGCATTCGGATAACCGCCGCCGACATCCGCGTGAGCGCCCGCGAACAGCACCTGCGTGATGCCCTCGCGTGAATCCCACAGCGTCGGCGTGAAATCGCCGCGCTGCTCGTCGAGACTGATCGCGTGAATGCCGAACTTGACCTTCGGGCTGAGCGCGGTATCGGCGAAGCGGAACAGATCGACCGTCGAATCCTTGCTGTCGAGATAAATCGGAATGCCGAGCGCGCCGACCGTATCCCAGACGCCGATGGCGCGAATTTCATCGACGGGCAGCGTGTCATCCGGCTGCAGTCTCGCTAACGCGAGCTTCGGATCGAAATTGACGATCTTTTCGAGCAACCCCCGCAGTCCGCCCGCGTTGCGCGCCGGCGGTCTCGCCTCGCGATACTTGCGCCACGCGAGTATGCCCATGCGATACGCGAGCGCCTTGTCGTTCACGTCGTAACGGCTCGTGTCGAGCACGCCGACGCTCGCGATCATTCCGCCGAGCGCGCGCGCCGTGTACGCGCCGCGGCTGAAGCCCATCAGGATGATGCGGTCGCCCGGCCGGTAGTGACGCGATATGAACGTATAGCCCCGCACGATGCGCGCGATGATGCCATCGCCGAATGCTCCGCCCACGAGTTTCGCGATGACGTTGCGCGAATCGCCGACGCCATGCAGATATTTCGCGACCTGTCCGTCCGGCCCCGGTTCGGCGATTTCCTGTTCGGAGGCGAGCAGCGTGGACGCGGGGTCCGGTTCGCCGGACAGCAGCATGAACGCCTTGAATACGTTCGTGGGATCCGGCGTGCCGTCGTTGTCGTGATCGGTGTCGGGACCGTTCCAGGTTCCATCCGCGCAGAAAATGATGTTCTTGCTCATGATGCACCTTCCTTTCCATCGTGACGCCGCAAGCACTCGCTCAGTATGTCTTAGTGTCTCGGCGATCGATCGGCAAGCCGCACGTCTTCTGCGAACGACGCTTTGGCCGAAAGAGCCTAACCGAGATCGAATGGCGGCTTTACTTTTGCAAAAGGACGGGTTTATAAAGGAGCCATCCTTGAAAAAAACTCAATTATGAAAGTCACGCTCGACGAGCTTCAGACCTTCGCGACGGTCGTCGATACAGGCTCGATCACGGCGGCTGCGGAGCAACTGGATCAGACGGTTTCGGGCGCGAGCCGCACGCTCGGCCGCCTCGAAGAGAAACTGCAGACGACGCTCCTGCGCAGGACCACGCGCCGCCTCGAACTGACGGAAGAGGGCAGGAGCTTCCTGCAGCATGCGCGCGAGATCATCGACGCGGTGGAGAGCGCCGAAGAGCAGGTCGCCGCGCGCCGCGAACGGCCGTCGGGCCTGTTGCGCGTCGATGCCGCGACGCCCTTCATGCTGCATGTCATCGTGCCGCTCGTCGCGGGTTATCGCGAGCGCTATCCGCATGTGGAGCTGGAGCTGAACAGCAACGAAGGCGTGATCGATCTGCTGGAACGCCGCACCGATGTCGCGATCCGCATCGGCAAGCTGAAGGATTCGACGCTGCATAGCCGTCCGATCGGCAGCAGCCGCATTCGCGTGCTGGCGACGCCGCATTATCTGGAAACGCACGGGCATCCGAAGCGCGTCGACGAGCTCGCCAATCACGCGCTGCTCGGCTTCACGCAGCCGGAATCGCTCAACGTCTGGCCGCTCGCGGGGCGCGATGACGAGCCGTATCGCATCAAGCCGAGCATCGCTTCGTCGAGCGGCGAGACGCTGCGGCATCTCGCGCTGGAGAGTGCGGGCATCGTGTGCCTGTCGGACTTCATGACGCTGCGCGACCGGCGCGAAGGGCGGCTCGTGCAGATTCTCGCGCGTCATACGCAGGAAGTGCGGCAGCCGATCAGCGCCGTCTACTATCGCAACACGGCGATCTCCGCGCGCATCGCTTCGTTCGTCGACTATCTCGCGCAAGCCGTGAAGACCACGGAGTTCGCGCTGACCGGCAATCGCTGACACTCAGCCCGCCGACTCGACCGCGAGCAGATTGAGCACGAGCAGAATCGCGGCCTGATTGTCGGCGCTGATCGCGATGCCGAGCGTGCCGCCGATCCATCTGCCGATCTTCGTCGCGGCGAAATCCGCGCTTTGCGCCGACTTCTTGAGCGTCACGCCGAGCCTCACGGCCCGATAGTGGTACGAAGGGATGTGATGCCGCGTCGCGAGCGCGAACAGGCCGCCTTTGTCCTCCGAGCACCATCCGAGCGTGCCCGCGAGAACCAGTTGCTCGTACCGGTCCAGGCCGTCGATGAACGCGCGCGCGAGACGCCGCACGCGCGCTTCGTCGAGGCCGTACTGCATCAGCACCGAGGCGACAGGATCGTCGGGCGCGTGCGCGTGCTCGTCTATCTGCGCGGCGACGCCGTCGAGTTCCATCGACACATCGCGCTGATTGCTCGCGCTGCGCAGACAATCGATCAGAAAGCGCCTGAAATACGTGCATACGGCGTAGCCGCTCGACGGCGCGCTGTGCTCGCTCGCGTGCGATTCGCCGTGGCCCGGTTCGAGCCGCAGCACTTTCGCGTAGATGAACTGCGCGACGAGTTCTTCCTTGTCCTCCTTGAGCGATTGCAGCTCGGGCGGATGATAGCCGCGCAACGCGCCTTTCACGAGGTTGTAGATCGAAACCATTTCGTCCTGCGACAGATGCGTGCGCCGGCGCCAAAGGTCGGTGAGCATCGAGGGCGCACCCGTCTCCTGGACGGGATTCATTGTCAAGGTCTCCACGTTGTCAATCCCCTCAAATCGGTGGCAACGTGATGAGTATGGTTTTCTCCTATTAAACGACCAATATGAAGTTAGTCATATCCGTCGACTAGAACTTTCGGGTAAACCGGGCGGATCAACGCAGCAAGGGGATGACAGATGCAAGGCGATCGTGAGCACGGCGAGACCGACGAGGACGTCGCCAGTGCGCTCTACGCGGCGGACCCCGCATCCTTCATCGCGCATTGCTGCGCGATCGCGCTCTTCTATCCGGCATTGCTGTCACGCCCGCACGCCGGATGGCTCGTCTTCGGCTGCGTGCTCTTCCACGCGGGCGCGAATGGTCTCGCGATCGGTCTTTGGGCCTGGCGGCGTCACGATCCGCTTCGTTTCGGCGCGCGTCGATGGATCGGCCTGCATGCGCTGCGAAACGTGCTGCTTCACGCGGCGCCGGGCATCGCGATCTGTTTCGCGTTCCAGAACGAATCCGCCGGATCGGTCGCCGCGCAGGCCGTTCTGCTCGTCACGCTGGCCGCGCTTGCCTACGGTTCGAACGGATTGAGCGTGCGCAACCTGTCGGGCGCGGTGCTGACGCTGCTTCTGCCCGTCACGATTGCGAGCCTGATGCAGCCCGCCGATGGCCGTTTCGGATTGGGCGTCGTGCTTGCCGTGTTCGTCGTCGCGATCCATCTTTTCGGCTCGCAGTATCGGCGTCTTTTTCGCGGCATCGTGAAGGCGCGCGTCGAGCAGGAGCGGCTCGCGCAAACCATCGCGCTGCAGAAAAGCGTGATCGAGGAAGCGAGCCTTGCGAAGACGCGTTTTTTCGCGGCCGCCAGTCACGATCTGCGCCAGCCGCTTCACGCGATCGGCCTGCTCGCGCAGGCACTCACCGACGGCCGCGCGAGCGCGCAGGAGCGCGATGACTCCGCGCAGCACATCATCGCCAACGTCGACGCGCTGAATCAGCTCTTCAATCAGGTGCTCGACCTCGCGCGCATCGAAAGCGGCGTCACGCAGGTGATTCCGCAGCATTTCCTGATGTCGGAGCTGCTCGCGCGCATCGAGCGGCAGTTCCGGCCCGCCGCCGCCGCGAAGGGGCTGGCGTTGCGCATCGCGCCGACGTCGAGCGTCGCCTTCACCGATCCGGTGTTGCTCGAACGCGTGATCGGCAATCTCGTGTCGAACGCCGTGCGCTACACCGAGCGCGGCTCGATATGGATCGGCGTGCGTCACGGCGGCGATCCGGAGCAAGGTCATATCGAAGTGCGCGATTCGGGCATCGGCATCGCGCCCGACGAACACGCGCTCGTCTTCGAGGACTTCTATCAGGCGCCGCTCGCGCATCACGGCGCGCGCGAGGGACACGGCCTCGGTCTCGCGACGGTGCGCCGTCTGACGCGGCTGCTCGGCGGCGAGCCGACGCTGCGCTCGGAGCCGGGACGCGGCACGACGATCCGCGTGCCCGTGCGCTTCGGCGATGCGAATCTCGTTACGTCGAGTCTGTGCGCGCCGCTGCCGGTCATCGGATGCATCGAAGGACGCCATGTGCTGTGCGTCGACGACGATCCCGCGAATCTCGATGCGCTCAGCGCCTTGCTCACGCGCTGGGGATGCAGCGTGCGCGGCTGTCGCGACGAGCTGGCGGCGGTGCGCGCCATTTCCGAGGGCTTCGTGCCGGACGTGCTGCTGTGCGATTACCAGATCGACCGCCACGAGACCGGCGCGGAAGTGCTTCAGGCCGTGCGCGAGGCGTTGCGGCGGCGCGGCCACGGCGAGCCGGCGAGCGTGGTGATTACGGGCGACATGGCGTCGCCCGGCCTCGCGGCGCTCGTCGCCGCCGGTTTGCCGGTCCTGCACAAGCCCGTTACGCCGACGCGCCTGCGCCGCACGCTCGACATGCTGCTTCAGCCGCGCGGACAGGACGAAGCGGCCTGAGCGCGGCGCGCCGCTCAGAGCGTGCGCCCGCCTTGCAGCCAGCCGTTGATGAGCGCGATCGCCGAAGAACGGTTGTGCACGCCGAGCGCACGAAAAATCACGGAGAGATGAACCTTGACCGTGCCTTCGGCGACCTGCAATTCGCGCGCGATCATCTTGTTCGTGCAGCCGCGATGCACGAGCCGCATGATTTCGCGCTGACGCGGCGACAGGTTTTCCATCAGATGCAGATGATGCGGCGCGAGCGCGGGCGCCGCCGTGTTCGTCATCGGGCGCGGACGTTCGGCGGCGCTCTGGCGCGCGAGCCGCGACGGCGACGGATCGATCAGGCTCAGCGCCTCGATCGGCACATACGCGCCGCCGGACAGCACGAGCTCGATCGCCTTGACCATCACGTTGGCGGGCTCGCGCTTGGGCACGAAGCCGAGCGCGCCCGCGGCGAGCACCGCGCGCATCTCGTCGACGGATTCTTCCGCCGACAGCACCACGAGCGGCAGCGCCGGATTCGCCTTCAGCAGCGCCGAGAGCGACGCCGCGCTTTCCATGCCCGACATGTGCAGATCGACGATCGCGAGATCGTGATTCGCTTCCGGACGCGCGGCGGCGGCGAGCGTCTCCCAGTTGTCGGCTTCGTCGAACTGCGCGTCCGGATCGATGCCGCGCAAAAGCGCCTTGACGGCCTGGCGGATCAGTTCGTGGTCATCGGCGACGAGAAACCTCATGCGCTTCCCCGATAGGTTCCGTCATTGCGTATCGTCGACGCACAGGTCGGGATCGCTGACGACGCAATCCGCGCTCGGCATCGCGGGCCCGCCGCGCACGCGCACGCCGGTCTCCTTCGCGGAGATGCGCAAGCCCTTCGGCAGGAGCACCCACATTTGCGTCGGCTGCTTCATGCGGCTCGCCTGCTGCTGGGCTTGCGGTCCGGTGCCGAAGAAATAATCGGCGCGCACGGCCCCGCGAATCGCGCCGCCCGCGTCCTGCGCCATGAGCAGGCGCGTGATGGATGCCCCCGCCGGCCCGCCTTCGCTCGCGTTGACGAAGACGGGCGCGCCGAGCGGCGTCGTGCGCGGATCGATCGCGGCCGAGCGCCCGGCGGAAAGCGGCACGCCCAATGCGCCGATGGGTCCGGCGGGCGAATCGGGGATCGTGCGGAAAAAGACGTAGCTCGGGTCCGATGCCGCGAAGGCATAGCCGATCGGCGCGCTCTTCGCGAGCGATGGCGTCGCGGTCTTGTCCGCGGCGCGGTCGGATGGCGCGTCCGGCGCGCTCACCCGCGCCGGACGCGCGGCGGGAACGGCGGCGCTCTTCGCGAGCGTGAAGCCGCGCAGAAGCGGCGATTGCGGCGGACCGTCGGCGTCGCCATGCACGGCGGGCGATGCGCCGTCCGCGTCCGCGTCCTGAGCGCCGCGCAGGAGCGAGGACTGAGGCACATCGTCGGAAGCCGCGCCGCCGACATCGTTTTTTGCGTTCTGCGTGCTCACGCTGCCTTCTTCCAGATCGATCTCCACGCCGCGCACCAGAATCTTGCGACCCTTGCTTCCCGCGCTCGCGACGGGCGGATTGAACGCGAAGCCGTTCTGTTCCGCATAGGCGAGACGGATGACGCTCTTGCCGTCGGGCAGCACGATCTTTCCCGCGCCCTGTAATTGCATAGAGTAGAGCATCGCGGGGTCTTCCACATAGGCGAGCACGGGCGCGCGGCTCATGCCGCGCTCGATATCGGCGCGCGCGTAGTAGGGCACGATATCCGCGCCTTCGCGGCGCAGCCGCAGCTTCTTGTCGCGGATGTCCGGCACGCTGTCGCCGATGCGCAGCGTGTACGTCTTGCCGCTCATCGATACGGTCGACAGCGGAACGACGTTGCGTCCTTCGATGCGTGCCGGAACCGGCGTGCCGCGCGCGCCGGGCGGCAGGCGGCGGGCGTCGAGGAACAGCATGTCGGTCGGCACGCCGTAGACCGGATAGACATACGGCGCGCGGCGCTCGCGGCTGCCCTTCAGGATCGGCTCGTAATAGCCGGTCAGGACGCCGCGCGCGCTTCTGTCGACATTGAGGATCTGATAGACCGTGAAGTTGTCCTCGAAGAAGCGGCGCACCGCGGCGGCGTTGCGCGCATCCACGCCGCGAGAGGCCGCGCAGGGCGCCGCCCACGCCGGCTTGCCGCTCAGCACGCCGCAACTGCGCCGGAACGCGTCCCAGGATTCGGCGACGTTGTCGGTCGCCCAGCCGGGCACGCTCGCGAAGGCGACGGGCGTATAGAGTGCGTTCTTCGTCGCGAAAGGCGTGGCGTTCATGCCGACCGACGCCGACGGACTCGCCGGCGACGGATTCGCGATGCCCGGCTCCGCGCCTGTCGCGCTGACCATGCGCGCGTCGTCGCCTGGCGCGGAGGGCGGCGCGGCCTCATCGACGCGCACGGCGGGCGAGGGCGGCGCGCCCGCGCATCCGGCGAGCGTGGCCGCGGTCAACGCAAGGGCGGCGAAGGCGGCGAGCGGATGCGCCGTTCCGGATGAAGCGCCCGGCGCGATGCCCGGCTGCGCGGCGACGCCGCTCGTTCGTGATGCCATGGTGCCCTCGTCTCGCGGCCGAAGCGCTTCGCTTTCGCTTCGAATTTCTCTATTTAGACGAACGGACGACATCGATTTTGAAGGTCGCCGCGCCATACGCGACGGGACACGACGGCGCGTTGCCGCCGCACGCCGGCACGCCCGCGAACGGCGATGCGCTGAGCGTCCGCTGCGCGGCCGCCGCGTTCTGTGCCTCGGGCGAGAGACTGGCGAAGACGGCGTCGTGCGCGAGACCGAGCGCCGGGAACTCGCGCGGCGCGGCGGAAACGATCGCGACGAAATGATTCGCGCCGACGGGCTCGCCCGCCTGCATCGGCCAGCTCGGACGCGGCAGCACGAGACGCTTCTTCCTGCCGATGCGATTGTCGGTATCGAGCGCGTTCGGAAACAGTTGCAGATATTGATTCACCGGATCGACGACGAAAACATACACATAGCCGTCGCGATTGCTCGTGATCGCGAAGCGCAACAAGTCGCGGTCGACGACGGCGCGCGCGACGGGCACGTCCACCTTGACATCGAACGACGGATCGGCGAGCGAAACGATGCGCGCGAATTCGCCATCGGGCGTGAAAGGCGGCAGCGCGGCGGGCGGCGGAGGCGGCGGCGCTTCGGGCACGACCTCCGGCGCAGGCGCCGAAGCCGCGACGACCGCCGAAGCAGCGACGCGCTCGGCCGAAGGCGCATGATGCGACGTGAAGCGCGGCACGAACCATCCGAGCGTCGCCGCCGCGCCGAGCAGACACGCGGCGCCGGCCGCCCAGCCGATACGCCTGCGCGCCGCGCTTTTCGCCGTGCGCGGCGCGGGCGCGTCGTCGAGCGAAATGCCGAGCTCGGCGGCGAACTGCCGGTCGGTCTGCGGCCGATGCGCGGGCGCAACCGCGAGCGCATGATCGATCGCCTTCAGGAATCGGTCGGAGTAACGGCCCGCCGCCAGTTTCGCAAGCGGCTGATAACTGTCCTTGACCACGCGCCCGACCGAAGGCGGCGGCGTTCGCCCGGTGATCGCGAAATACACGAGCGCGGCGAGCGCGTAGTGATCGGTCCACGGTCCTTGCCGCATCGACGGCACTTCGGCGTACTGTTCGATCGGCGCGTAGCCCGGCTTGAGAATCACCGTGAGCGCCTGCGTCATGTCGCCGATCACGCGCCGCGCCGCGCCGAAATCGAGCAGCACCGGCCGATGGCTTTCCTCCAGCAGGATGATGTTGTCCGGCGCGATATCGCGATGAAAACAGTCGGACGCGTGCAGCACGGCGAGCGCGTCGATGAGCGGCGTGAGCAGCGCGCGCAGCCAGGCTTCGTCGGGCGGCTTTTTCATCGCCCGGAGCGTTTCCTTGAGCGTCACGCCCTTGTAGTAGGGCATCGCCATGTAGGCGGTGCCGTTGGCCTCCCAGAAGCGGTACACCTTCACGAGCGACTGATGATCGAAGCGCGCGAGCAGCCGCGCCTCGTCGTTGATGAAGCTCTTGAGACCGGCGCGGAACATCGGCTCGTAGCGGCCGGACTTGACCTGAACCTGCGTCACGCCGACGCGCGAGGCGAGCGCCGCCGGCATGTATTCCTTCACCGCGACGTAGCGGTCGAGCGAAGTATCGAAGGCCAGATAGACGATGCCGAAGCCGCCCTCGCCGATGAGCCGCACGATCTCGAACTCGCCGAGCCGCGTGCCGGGCGGCAGGATGCTGTGCGCGGGCGGCGCGTCGGACGTCGATGAAGGCGCGCCCGCGCCCGCCACGTCGGACCGACGCACGCGCGCGCCGCTGACGATCACCGTCTTGTCGTCGCCCGCGTCGCCCGGATTGGTTTCGGTCTTGCCGGCGTTGCCGGTCGTGCCGCCGCCTTCTTCCGGTAGCCTGCCCGTCGCATTCATGATCCGCAGTCCCGCAGCAGGGTGATGAAAAGCGCCGTGTCGGGCAGGCCGTACGCCGGCCAGATCGTGATCGGGCGCGGCGCGCGATCGTCGCGATCGTCGGGCTCGTCGGGCTCGTCGGAAGCGGGCGCCGTCTGCGCGGCGGTCCACAGGCTCATCCGTTGGATCTCGGTTTGCCAGAGCGGCGCGAGCGTGCGCGCGAGTGAATCGGGCAGCGTCGCGGCCGATTGCGCGATCCACGGTTCGTCGAGCATGGCGGCGCGCGTGCCGGCGTTCACCGGCTGCGGCACCGGCAGCGCGGCGAGCTGTTCGTCGAGCCGCTCGATGCTGTGATCGAAATCGAGCGCGGCGAGCGCGACATTCTCGATCGCCGAAAGCCATTGCCAGAGCGCGGCGACTTCGCCGCCCGTCGATGGCGCCGCCTGCAGCGACGCCGCGATCGTCAACGGAAAATGCCGCCCGACGCGGTCCACCGACGCCATCACCACGCCCGTCCAGCATGCGCCCAGCGTCGGCGCGATGGCGCCGGGCATCGCGAAAAAGCGCCACACCGGGCACGTCAGATAGATCGAGAGCCACGCGTCGCCGAGCGCGAGCTGCGTTTCGCCGACGCGCTCGGCGAGCCATGCGTCCCACGGCGCGACAAACGCGTCCGACAGCCGCCGCGCCGCGAAATCGCCGAGCGACGGCAGCTTGCCGTACCAGCCTGCGATCGCCGCGCCGTCGTCCGCGAGCGTGCCGCCGAGCGCGTCGTTCATAGCCGCTCCGGACAGGAGAACTTGCGCAGATCGGCGAGCCGGAACGGATTCTCCACGCTGTTCGCCGTCACTTCGAAGCGCGTCTTGCGCCCTTCGACATCGAACGTGACGATGAAGCGCTCCGGCTGATCGGTCGGCTGCACGTCGAGCCGGTCGAACATGCGAAACAGCGCCCACGGCCCCTCGAACACCAGATTGCTCGCGCCGCTCGTCGGCGGCGGCGTGAGTTGCAGGCTCACGCGTCCCGAGCCGCGCGTGCCGGGCCACTGAATCGCGGTCGCGATCTGCGGGCCGTGCGCGTAGGTGAGCACTTGCCCGTCGACGTCGAGCGTGAAGGAGAGGATCGACGGGTCCATGTCGAGCGGCTTGAACTGCAGCGCGAGCGCGGGCGACTTGCCGCCGCCGCGGAAGAACACGCCGCGGATCGTCGCGGCGCGCTCGAACTGCGCCAGACCGGCCGGACTGATCTGCGACGCCGACGAATCCGACTTCTTGAACGCCCACGGCTTCGCGGAAACATCGACGTCGGGCGCGAGGTTCTTCTGGAAGAAATCGTCGAACTTGCCGCCCGGCGCGAACAGCGTGCCGAAGTCTTCAGGCAGCACGTCGCGCGCGGAATTCGGGCTGAACGGATAACGCCCGCCGACCGCGCGAACGCAGAACGCCGAGATCGACTCCTTCAGGTCCGCCGACAGATTCACGCGCCGCGCCTCCTGCGACTGCGCCGCGCCCTGGCTGCCGAGATCGAGCAGCGCGGTGCGGATCGGCTCGGGCATGCGCGCGGCCTGCGTGCGCAGCTTCGCCGGCGCGTCCGATGGCGGCGGCGCGGTCTTCTGCTGCAGGGCTTCGTCGGTGGCGCTGAGATACGTGTAGACATCGTTGATGACGGCGAGCGTCTGCGCGATCGGCGCGGGCTGCCCCGCGCCCGGGCTCGTCACGAGCGCGCGCAGGCCGGTGAACCGGTCATCGACGATGCTTTCCAGTTGAGCGCCCGGCGCGACCGGCGCGATCTGCGTCGGATCGGCCCCGCGAATCACCTTCAGCAGCTTTTCGCGCGCCGCGCCGAGCTTGTCGCCCGCGCGATCGACGACGGTCGTTTCGCTTTCGGGCTTCGCGCCGAGCGTCGTTTCGCGCGACGCCGCCTTCGCGAGCGCGGCGAGCGGCGAATCGGGCGCGGAGAGAATGCGCGCGATCTGCGTCGATTGCGACAGCGTGTCGGCGCGCACGATGCGGACATCGTTCAGGAACTCGGTCCAGATCCGCGCGTAATCCTGAAGATAGAGCAGCCGCACGTCCTCGGTGATGCGCTGCATCGCCGCCGGATCGCCGCGCGGCAGGCCGCCCTGATCGCGGATGCCGAGCACCCACGGCTCTTCGGCGGCGAGCTGGGCGGCGGTTTCATCGACGGCTTTCAGGAACGCCTTGTGATAGCCGTCGAACGAATAAAGCCCCGCCACGCCGCGCGTGAGCGGCGCGCCGCTCGAACGCGTGAACACGAGCGACGCGTTCGGCCCGCCCGCGTGCGCGATCGTGAACTCCGGATAATCCGCGCCGACGCCTTGCTGCTTCACGCGCCCGTACACGCGCTGCGCGAGCGTGTTGGCGGCGAGCATGGCGCGCAGATGCGCGACGAGACGCTCGTCGAACGGCAGATTCGGATGCACGAGGCCGCGCGCCAGCAACCCATCGAGATGCCCGGCGAGCGCCGCGCGCTCCTCGTTGCCGACCTCGCGCGGCAGCGAGCGGTCCCAGTCGGTGAGAATCCACGCCTTGAGCGCATCGGCATCCTGATGATCGGGCTGATTCAGCATCAGATACGCCTTGAGCGCTTCGTACGCGTAGCCGGGATTCGCGGGCGTCGCGCCGCGCGCCTGTTCCTCGATGCGCGCCGCGAGCTTCGGCAGGAACAGATCGGTCAGAAGGCGCTCGTACGCGAGCGTCGCGGCGGCGTCGAGTTTCGCGCCTTGCCAGAGGCCCCATTGCATCGCGATCGGCGGATGCGCGGCATCGACCTGAGGCGTCGATGCGAGGCCGCGCACCGCCGACAGCAACGGCAGCAGCGCGACGAGATTCGCGCCCGCCGCCGATGTCCCCGCCACGGCTTCCTTCGCCGCGCGCGCGGTGTGATCGACGTTCGCGACATAGCTGCGATTGCGCACATAGCTCGTGCCCCAGAGCGCGAGCACGCCAGCCGTTACGGCCGCGATGACCGCATACGCGCCGAGCCGCCACAGATGCCGCTTGCGCGCCCATTGCAGATTCGATCCGGCGAGTCCCTGTTCGGCGAACACGACCTGCGTCAGAAGCCGCTCCAGAAAGAAGCTGCGCCCGCTCGACGGACGCGGCGGCTGCACGCCCCGCTCGATGCCGAACGCGCGCGTGAGCGAGCCGAGCACGCGATCGATCGGCGTGCCTTCCTGCGTGCCGCTCGTGAAATAGACGCCGCGCAAAAGCGGTGCATCGTCGTGTTTCGACTGGACGAAGGTCGCGCGCAGCGCATCGGCGACGAGCGGCTTCAATGCGGCGAACTGCTGCGGAAAACTCATGATCGCGGCGCGTTGCGCGAGTCCGCTTTCCGCGTTCAGGCGCTCCGGCAGACGCGCGACGAGCCGGGCTTCGAGCGCGTCCAGCTCGGCATCCATCCGTTCGCCGAATGCGGCCTGCGTGAGCGTGCGTTTCGGCTCGTAGGCAAACGTGAAGCCGAACACCTGCGCGCGCTCTTCCTTCGACATATCCGCGAAAAACTCCGTGAAGCCCGCGAGCAGATCCGTCTTGGTGACGAGCACGTAGACCGGAAAGCGCGTGCCGAACGCCTGCATCAGTTCGCGCATGCGCGCGCGCAAGGTCGATGCGGTTTCGTCGGTGCTCGCGGGCGTCGCGGCGAGCAGATCGGGAACGGCGAGCGTCAGCAGCACGCCGTTGATCGGCTGGCGCGGACGCGTCTTTTTCAGGAGCGCGAGGAAGCCTTGCCACGCGGTCTGGTCGGCGTCGCGGTCGCTTTCGTGGGTCGTGTAGCGCCCGGCCGTGTCGATGAGCACGGCGTCGTCGGTGAACCACCAGTCGCAATTGCGCGTGCCGCCGACGCCGCGAATCTTGTCGGTGCCGAAGCGCTCGGCGAGCGGAAAGCGCAGCCCCGAATGCACCAGCGCAGTGGTTTTGCCCGCGCCCGGCGCGCCGATGAACATGTACCACGGCAATTGATACAGATATTGCCGGCCGGAGAGCGTGACCCAGTCGCGCCAGCCGGGTTTTCTGCCGGACGCGGTAATGCGCGCCTCGCGCAGCACGGCGAGCGCTTCGTCGAAACGCTTGCCGAGCGTCGCGACTTCCGCTTCGCCGGCGCTCGGTGCGGCAGCCTCGCGGCGCGGACTTTCGCTCTGCGCGGCGAGTCCCGCCGACAGCGCCGCCTGCGTGCGCCGCGCGCGCCACGCGGCCCAGAGCCGCCGCAGCACGAAGAGCAGCACGACGCAGCCGATCGCGATGTAACGCGACATCGCCGATTCGAGCGGATAGCTGTGCGCGAACGACAGGAGCGGCCCGGCGATCCAGATCGCAGCCGCAACGAGCAGCAGCCCGACGATCAGCAGCAGCACCGGATGAAACAGGATCGAGAGGATTTTTTTCATGTCAGGACCCGGGCTTCGCGAACAGCGTCACTTCGACGCGCCGGTTGCGCGCGCGGCCGGCGGGCGAATCGTTCGGCGCGACGGGATCGGCGTCGCCCTTGCCTTCCGCTTTGAGACGCGAAGGCGCGATTGTCGCCGCGAGCAGGTCGCGCACGTTCGCCGCGCGTTCCTGCGACAGCTCCCAGTTCGAAGGAAAGCGCGCCGAGCGGATCGGCCGGTCGTCGGTGTGGCCCGTCACGAGCACGTTGCCGGGCACCGCCTTCAGCGCCGCCGCGATCCGTTCGATGAGCGGCCGCGTCTGCCCCGACACTTCGGCGCTGCCGGGTTTGAAGACGTTGTCGCCGTGCAGCGTGACGACTGAACGGTCGACGCGGTCATCGACGGCGACGAGGCCATCGCGGATTTCCTGCGCGAGGAATTCCGCGAGACGGGGTTTCGCCGCCTGCGTCACGACGAGAGGACGCTGCGCACCCGCGCGGATCGAGGCGAGCGTGCCGAACGCGGGATCGGAGAGGCGTCCGAGCTGGAAGCTCATCGCGAGCCACGCCAGCGCGAGCACGAGCAGCGCGAACGCGCCGACGACCCAAACCGGCAGCACGTCGGTCGTGCGCCGCCGCGCCGTCGGCACGCCTTGCCAGTGCGGCGACAGCGCGCGCTCCGGTTCGCCGCGCTCCTTGCGGATCAGTTGATACAGCCGCGCGCGGATCGCGTCGAGCGTCTGCCGGCCTTGCGCCGCCACGCGGTAACGTCCCTCGAAGCCGAGCGCGAGCACCATGCTCGCCAGTTCCAGCAGATGCAGATGTTGCGCGGGCTTCTGCGCGAGCCGCGCGAGCAGTTGAAAGACCTTCTCGCCGCCCCACGCCTCGTTGTGAAACGTCACGAGCAGGCTTTGCCGCGCCCAGACGCCCGCGCCCCACGGCGTGCCCGACGCGGCTTCGTCGAGCATCGTGCAGACGATGTAGCGCGCCGCCGTCACCTGTTCCGCCGGGATGCCGTTGGTGCGCGCCTCGTCCTCGAAGCGGCGCACGCCCGCGGCGAGCGCGTCGCGCAGCGCGGCGGGATCGGCGCACGCGCTCATCGTGCGGATGCGCGCGGCGAGCTGCAACAGCGGCGCGCACGCGGCGACCAGCGGATTCACCGCGCCGCCCGTCGCGAAGGCGGCGTCGAACGCGCGCTGCCCGGAGGCCGCCGCGCCGCTCGCCGAGAACGGTCCCTGCGTGCTTCCGCCGCCCGCGCGGCGCCGCCGCGCGCCGGGGTTGGGCTTGATCATCGTCTGATCGGATTCGAATCCGGCGAAGGGATCGTCGTCGTTCGTCATGTTCGTCGATGACCTCGCTCAATGACGGATCGCCCAGAATTCGAGTTCGAGCGCCGGAAACTCGCCAGCGATGTACATCGCCAGGTTGCCGGTCTGCTCCAGCTCCTTCCACAGCTCGCCGCCGCGATCCAGCTCGAAATAGGAAAAGCCCGCGTGAAACGGAATCTGCCGCGGCGCGACCGGCATCGCGCGCAGGCCGATGCCCGGCAGCGCGAGATTGACGAGATCGCGCAGCTTTTCAGCGGGCGCGATCTTCACCTGCGTCGGAAAGCGCGTGCGCAGCGCTTCGCCCGGCATTTGCGCGTTCGCGGCGAGCACGAAGCCGGCGCTCTTCACGAGCTCCAGATCGTTGATGAGCGCGACGCGCACGCCGGGCTTGCGGCTTTGCAGCTCGATCGCGACGGCGTCGGGTTCGCGCACGATGCCGATCAGTTGCCGCACGTCGCGCATGAGCGGCTCGAACGACGTCGCGACATCGTCATGGCGATACGGCGGATACGCGAGCACGCGGCGGCGCTCGTCGAACGCGGCGAGATCGCCGGCGAGCGCGAGCGTCGTCTGATACAGGCGTTCGGGATGCAGCAGCGGCACTTGCAACAGATGCGCGTACTGCGGCTCGAAGCGATTGAGCGTTTGCAGCAGCAGAAAATCGGCGATCTCCGCGACGCCGCCGCGCCCCGGATTCGCGAGGCGGCTCGCCAGGCGGTCCGCATGTTGATGCACGAGGCCGGCGAGTTCCTGCGCATAGCCGAAGAGACGCGGGTCGGCGTGCGCGTGGAGCATCGGCGGGATGTAGCCGGGATCGAGCACGACGCGGTTGTCGGCGCGCCGTTCCAGCACGCGCGCAAGCCCGATGGTCGCGAAGGCGTCGGTCGCGTCGCGCGCGAGCATGAGCCGCACGTTCGGCGCGCCGACGCGAATCTGCGCGACGCGGTCCGTGCTCGTCGTTATATCGGCGACGGAAGTATCCGTCGTGCGAAAGCGCAATCCGTCGATGCGGCCATCGGCAGCGCCATCGGCGTCGAATTCCTTTGCGCCCGCGCGCGCGAGCGGCAGCGCAAGCAACACGAACTCGTCGCGCGTGCCGGCGGGAATGTCGAGCGGCGGCGGCGCGGGGAAGTCGTCGGGAAAGGAGAACGCGGTGCCGTCGGGCAGCACGCCGAACGCCGACGCAAGCGCGATCTTGCCGAGCCCGAGCGCGATTTCGTCGAGCATCACGGCGGCCCAGCCCCACGACCACGCCTCGGTCGCGCGCGCGTGCGAGCGCACGAGATGCTCGATGAAGCGGTCGTGCTGCTGGAAGTGCTGGGGTTCGAGGAACAGGCCCTCGGACCAGATCATGCGTTGGTGCCAGGTCATGGTGCCTCGTATGGGCTTGGGCTCGATGCTGAAAGAACGATTCAGCGCGGCGGATTTGCAAACCGGCGCGCGCTGTCACTTCTTCTTGCCCGATGGCGGCGGCGCGGGCTGCGCGGCGATCGATACGTCGGCGGCGTCGATACGCACGTTCATCAGCGTCGTCTGGTTCGGCGGCACCGGCGCGCTCGCCCGCCAGCGCGATCGCTCGATGTCGCGATACGCCGCTACGACCGCGACGAACTTCGTGCCGGGCTGCACCGTCTGCTCGACGCTGCGGCTGTCGCCGGGCCGCAGCACGTATTCGTTCTTCGCGTTGAGATCGCCGCCGAGCGTCGCCTGCTCTTTGCCGTAGAGCGTGAAGAAGTCGGCGCTGTCGAAGGCGGCCGTCGTCTTCAGCTCGTACACGCGCACGACGACCGGCGACGGGCGGCCCGCGTGATCGGGATTCGCGCCATCCAGCGCGCTCACGCTGATACGCACGACCGTCGGCGCGGGCGGCGGCGGCGGCGACTTGCAGGCGCTCGCCGCGAGCGCGCAAAAGAGCAGTGCGCAAAGACGCGGACGCGGGTTCTCCATCATCGGATCGTGTGACTTCGCAAGTGGCTTCGGACACCACAACAGACGAACGAAAACGCCGCGCTTTTCAAATCGCTCGCGGTGTTTCGTCTAGTGAGGGCACCGCGCTGGCGCTTCGCCGGTAGCGCCAGTGCGAAGCGGCGGTCATCGAGGAGGGCGTTCGTGAAACCGATCGGGCGGACATGCGCGGGGCTCGCGCTCTTTGCAATGCTTAACGTCTGCGCGCAGACGGCGCAGAAGGCGCATGCGGCCACGGCGGATCAGGCGCTCACGCCGGCCGCGCGTCAGGCCGAAGCCCGCGTGCGCGACGCGGAAACCATCGCGACGCTGTCGCAGGAAGGGCGGCTCCTGCTCGCGCGGGATCAGGTGAAGCTCGACGGCTACGCGTATTGCAGCATGTCGGTGGCGGCGGCCGAGCGCGGCGATTTCCGCGAGAGCATCGAGGCGGCGTCGCGGGCGCTCGTCGTCGCGCGGGAGACGGACAACGCCCATCTCGCCGCGCTGTCGCGGCGCGATCTCGCCATCGCGTACAGCTATGCGGGCGATCTCGACGATGCCGAACGCTACGCGAAGGAAGCCATCGCGGCGGGCGGGAAGAATCCGGAGCAGGTGCTCGCGCCCGCGCACAAGATCCTCGGCGATATCGCGGCGCGGCGCGGCGATCCGTCGGCGGCGCTCGGGGAATATCGCGCGGCGCTCGCGACGGCGTCGGCGCGCTACCGGCCGATGGTGCTCCTCTCGATCACCAACGCGCAGATCGCGACCGGCGACGCGGCCGGCGCGCGCGCCACGTTCGAAGAAACGTCCGGCGTGAAGGACACGTTGCTTGCGCCGTTGCGCAGGCGCATCGAAGGCAATCTGCTGCTCGCGGAGCACAAGCCGCAGGCGGCGCTCGAAGCGTTTTCCGCAAGCGCCACAAAAGGCGGCTCGGACGCGAGCTACGACAACCTGTGGGCGCACGAGGGCATGGGCCGCGCGTATCTCGCGCTCGGCGACCGCGGCAAGGCGCGCGAAGCCTGGCTCGTCGCGCTCGACGATTCGGAAACGATCCGCGCGCGCTTTCGCAGCGACGAGTTCAAGACCGGCCTGTTCTCCGATACGCAGACGGTCTTCGAGGAAACGATCGCGCTCGTCGTCGAGGACGGCGACTACAAGCAGGCGTGGGCGCTTTCCGAGAGAAGCCGCAGCCGCGCGCTGCTCGATGTCGTGCGCAACCGGCTCGCGACGAACGTCGATGAAACGCAACTGAACGGCCGCGCGCTCTCGCTCGACGACGTGACGAGCGCGCTGAATCCCGGCGAGGCGATCGTCGAATATCACGGCCTGCCCGACAAGCTGATCGCGTGGGTCGTGCGCCGCGACGGCATTCAGGGCTTCACGCTGCCGGTTCCGCGAAAGGACATGACGCTCGCCGTCGGCGATTTCCGCACGTCGATCATCCGCGGACGTCCGCAGGCGCTGACCTACGGCGCGAAGCTCGATGCGCTCCTGATTCAGCCGCTCGGCTTGCGGCCGAACGAACGGATCGTCATCGTGCCGAACGGCTCGCTGCATTACATGCCGTTTCAGGCGCTGAGGAACGCGCAAGGGTTTCTGATCCAGCGGCATGCGCTTGCGCTCGCGCCATCGGCGAGCATCGCGGTGCAGCTCGTGCGGCGGCAGCAGCGCATCGCGAGCAATCTCGTCGCGTTCGGCAATCCGCGCATCTCGCCGGAATTCGATCTGCCCGGCGCGGAAGCCGAAGTCCGCGCGATCGGACCGCTCTTCGCGCAGCGCGAGACCTTTCTGCAAGGCGACGTCACGCGCAAGACCTTCAGCGACAACGCGCCCGAGGGCCGCATCGTGCATGTGGCGACGCATGCGCAGGCCGACACCATCGATCCGCTGCATTCGCGCGTGCTGCTCGCGCCCGCGAAACAGCCCGCCGACGGCCCCGACCCGATGCTCGCGCAGGACATCTACAACCTGAAGTTCGATTCCGTCGCGCTCGTCACGTTGTCGGCGTGCGAGACGGCGCTCGGGCGCATCGAGCGCGGCGACGAAATCATGGGCTTCACGCGGGCGTTCTTCTATGCGGGCGCGTCGGCATTGCTCGTGTCGATGTGGCCCGTTTCGGACGAATCGACCGCGCTCACCATGCGCACGTTCTACGGCGCGCTCACGAAGGGCGAGGAAGCCATCGACGCGATGCGCGACGCGCAGCTAGCCGTGCTCGCCGACGGCAAGTTCGCTCATCCGTTCTACTGGGCGCCTTTCGATCTGATGGGCAACTGGCGGCTCTCGGTCGCGCGCTGAAAGACGTTTTCCGATCACCGGTGAGGATTGCAGAAGTGAACCACGCCACGAAATCCCCATGCTTTTCCTCACGTTCGAAAGCGCGTGCGGCGGGCGTCGGCATCGTCTGTGCAAGCGCGTTCTCCGCGTGGGCGCAGCAGGTGCCGATGCCGGGCACGGCGCAAGTGCCGAGCGCGGGCACGCTGCTCAACGAGCAGCCGCGTCCGTCGACGTCCGCGCCGCCGCCGGGCGGTTCGAGCGCGCTGCCCGCGCCGCCGGCCGCCGCGCCGGAAGTGCCGGACGGCAAGAAGTTCACGCTGAAGAGCATTCGTTTCGCGGGCAACGAAACGCTGCCCTCGGACACGCTGCTCGCGCTCGTTTCCGACAGGATCGGCCAGGAAGTGTCGATCAACGATCTGAACGCCATGAGCACGAAGGTCGCGCAGGCGTATCGCGAGCGCGGCTATCCGCTCGCGCAGGTCGTGATTCCGCCGCAGGACGTGACGAACGGCGACGTCACGTTCACCGTGCTCGAAGGCAAGATCGGCCGCGTGCGGCTGACGATGGCGCCCGGCGCGCCCGTCAAGGAATCGATGGTGCGCGCGCGGCTCGCCGCGATCGAGCCCGGCAAGCCGCTGCGGCAAAACGAACTCGAACGCACGATGCTCCTGCTGTCGGACCTGCCCGGCATTCGCGTGAGCTCGGCGCTGGAAACGGGCAGCGCGCCCGGCACCGTCGATCTGAACGTGACGGTCGAGCCGACGCGCCGCTGGAACTTCGCGGTTTCCGTCGACGACTACGGCGCGGCGCCCGCCGGGCGCTGGCGGCTCGGCGCGGTGGGACGGCTCGCGTCGCCTTTCGGCATCGGCGACAACCTGGACATCAACCTGCTCGCGGCCGAGCGCGCCGATACCGTCTACGGACGCATCGGCTACGACGCGCCCGTCGATGCGAGCGGCACGCGCGTCGGCATCGCGTATTCGCATCTGTATTACTACCTCGGCGAGCAGTTCTCCTCGCTGAACGCGCATGGCGATGCGGATGTCGTCACCGCGTCGGTGTCGCATCCGCTGATCCGCTCGCGCAGCCAGAACCTGCTGTTGCGCGGCGCGCTCGAATACCGCTCGCTCATCGACAAGATCGACAGCGTCAGCTTCGACAATCCGCAGAAGCTGTATGTGGCGAGCGTCGGGCTGTCGTACGAGAGCCGCGACAGCTTTCTCGGCGGCGGCTTCAACAGCGCGGACGTGCAACTGGCGTTCGCGCATCTGAACATCGATTCGGCGCTCGCCGAGGCCATCGATCAGGGACCGTTCGGGCGCAACACGCAAGGCAACAGCGTGCGCCTCACGATGCAGGCCAATCGCCTGAACGCGATCACGCGCAATACGAGCTTTTTCATCGGCGTGTCGGGGCAATGGGCGAACCAGAACCTCGACAGCTCGTCGCGCATCACGCTCGGCGGGCCGCGTGCGGTGCGCGCGTATTCGCCGTCGGAATCCGTCGTCGATGAAGGGCTGATTGCCACGGCCCAGCTTCGCTATGCGGTGATTCCGTCGCTCACGCTGTCGACGTTTTTCGATATCGGCGTGGGCCGCTACAACGCGCGCTCGATTCCCGGACAGGGCGCGAACACCGTGACGCGCAGCGGCGTGGGTCTCGGCGCGTTCTGGAGCGGGCCGTACGGCATCACCGTGGATGCGAGCGTAGCCTGGCGCACGACCCGCGCCGACACCACCGGCGACGACAAGGTGCCGCGCGTCTACGTGCAGGTATCCAAATCGTTCTAGCGCGGAAACAGGAAACGAGGAGTTCGACATGAGCGACATCACCTGCCTACGGACCCGCAGGCATCGCCGGGAATGGGAGCGCGCGATCAGGCGTTTCGCCAGACGCGCCGCCCGTCACATGGGCGCCGATGTGAGGGTATCCGCGCTGTTGCCGCTCCTCGTGGTCGTCGCGGCGCCGGGCGCGTTCGCGTTGCCGGTCGGCGAGCAGGTTCAGGCGGGCAGCGTGACGGTCAACCGGCCAAACGCGACGTCGATGACGATCACGCAAGGCTCGCAGAAGGGCATCGTGAACTGGAACGGGTTTTCGATCGCGGGCAACGAGCGCGTCGATATTTCGCAGCCGTCGGCGCAGGCGGTGCTGCTCAATCGCGTCGTCGGCAATGAAGTCAGCCGCATCGCGGGGCAGCTCAACGCGAACGGGCAAGTGTTTCTCGTGAATCCGGCGGGCGTCGTGTTCGCGCGCGGGGCATCGGTGAATGTGGGATCGCTCGTCGCATCGACGCTCGGCATTTCGAACGACGCGTTTCTCGCGGGCAAATATCACTTCGCGCAGGGCGGCGCGGCGGCCGGCAAGGTGTCGAACCAAGGATCGATCACGGCCGCGACCGGCGGCGCGGTCGCGTTGCTCGGCGCGCAGGTCGACAACAGCGGACTCGTCAGCGCGACGCTCGGCAAGATCGCGATCGGCGCGGGCAGCGACATCACGCTCGATTTCGCGGGCGACGGCCTCACGATGCTGAAGGTGAACGACAAGGTCGCGAACGCGCTCATCGGCAATTCGGGGACGCTGCAGGCGGACGGCGGACAGATCGTGATGTCGGCGCGCGCCGCCGACGACGCCGCGGCGAGCGTGCTCAACCAGACGGGCACGGTGCGCGCGAGGAGCGTCGAGTCGCGCAACGGGCGCATCGTGCTCGATGGCGGATCGGCGGGCGAGACGGATATCGGCGGCAGCGTCGATGTCAGCGCGCCCGATTCGGGCAAGGGCGGACAGATCGACGTGACCGGCTACCACGTCGCGGTGAGCGACGGTGCGCGTGTCGACGCGAGCGGCGCGGGCGGCGGCGGCCGCGTGCGTGTGGGCGGCGGTGCGGCGGGCAAGGCGCCGGACATCGTCAACGCCGATGCGCTCTGGATGAGCCCGAACGCGCACGTCATGGCCGATGCGCTCGTCGCGGGCGACGGCGGCAACATCGTCATGTTCGGGACGGAAGCGGCGCGCGTGTACGGCGAGCTTTCCGCGAAGGGCGGGCCGGGCGGCGGCAACGGCGGGCTCGTCGAGACGTCGGGCAAGTATCTGGCGACGGACGGTGCGCGGATTCACGTCGAGGCGCTGCGCGGGCACGGCGGGCAATGGCTGCTCGATCCGTCGAGCATCGAAATCGTCAATACGGCGCCGTCGAGCGTGAGCACGGGCACCACCGACAGCACGTCATGCTGCTCGCTTCAGGCGCTCAGCACGAGCCTGGGTCCGGCTCTTTCCACGACGACGAATCCGGTGACGTTCACGCCGGGCGCGGGCGACAGCTACGTGCTCGCGTCGGACATCACGTCGCAACTGAACCGGGGCGCGTCGGTGACGATCTCGACCAGCAAGGACGGCGGAGGCGAATACAACGGCGACATCACGATGCTGAAAGGGACGAGCATCACAAAGACCGCCGCCGACAACGAAGGCGCGCTCACGCTGAGCGCCAACGGCTCCATCACCGTGCTCGGAACCATCGGCGGCGCGGCGGGCGACCAGCGGCCGGCGGGCAAGCTGAACGTCGTGCTCGACGCGAACACGGGCGCCTCGGGGCAAAGCAACATTCTGCTTTCCGGCGCGTCGATCAGCACGAATGGCGGTTATCTGGGCATCGGCGTGCCGCAAAGCGTTGCCGGGACGCCCGCGGCCGCGAAGCGCTTCGACGGCGCGGCGGTCGGCATCATCGACTCCAGGATCGAGACGACCGTGCCGCAAGGCCCGACCGGTCTCGCGAGCGGCTCGGTGACGATCAACGGGCAAGGCACGCTCAAGGTTCCGGACACGATTTTCGGGATCAGCGACACGGACGTGGGCCTAACGAAGAACCAGGCCTATGCGCCCGTCACCATCAGCAGTTCGAGCATCGCCACTTCGGTCAGCGACATTTCCGTGTCGGGGCAGGCCGGCGGCGACTTCGGGGCGCCGGCGGGCGTCGCCATCGGCGGGACATCGAGCCTGCGCACGTCGTCGGGCAACATCAGCATCACAGGCAGCGCGCCGACCACCAAGGAGCGCGTGCAGACGTTCACCGACATCTACGGCGTCGCGCTTCGTCCGGCATCGCTCGGTCCGTCGACGGCGCTATTGAGTACCACGACGGGCAACATTTCCATCACCGGTACGGGACCGGCGATGGATAGCGCGGTCAGCTCGGTGAGCGGCGGCGGCGTCCTGATCGCGCCGACGGCACGCCTCGACCAGAGCACCACGGTCATACGGACCGGGTCGGGAAACGTGAACATCATCGGCAACGGGATGTCGATCGGCACCGCGTTCGGCGGCATGAGCGGCGCGGGCCTGATGTTGCGGCCGGAATTCCTCGGCTCGGGCGTCGGTCCGCTCGTGCATACCGGCTCGGGCAACGTCTCGATTTCGGCCTCCGCGACCACGATCGCGAACCTGACCGGGGGAACGCTGTCCGGCTCGGGCGTGAGCATCGCGGCGGACGGGGGCCAAGGCTTTCCCTTCAGCCCGTCCGTCGTTTCGGACGCCGGCAATATCTTCGTTACGGGCAACGGGCCGAGCGTCACGGGAACCGTGAGCGGCGGAACGGTTGGCGGCTCGGGCATCGCCATCGGCGGATCGTCGGTCGCGCTGAGCACAGGCGGCGCGGGCAGCATCACGCTCAACGGCAACGGGCCGAAGGTGCAGGCGCTCAACACCGGATCGGTGTCGGGTTCCGGCGTGAGCATGGTGGCGGCGTCCGTCTCCACGAACATCAACTCGATCAGCACGGCGAACGCACCGCTCGTGCAGACGCAGACGGGCCGCATTTCGATCGACGGCAAGGGGCCCGCCGTGCAGACCGTGGCCTCGCTTTCGACTTCGACCTCGGTGTCGACCGGCATCGGCAGCGTGACCGGCGACGGCGTGAGCCTGCTGCGGGCTTCGCTCAGCACGAGCGCTGGCGGGATCGTTCCGGTGATTTTGTCCGCGAGCGGCGACGTCGATGTTCACGGCACCGGGGCGGTCGTGCAGCGTTCGCCCGGGCGTGTCGGGGGCAACGGCGTGCGGATCATCGGCACGTCGCTCGGCACCGGCGGCGCGATGAGCATTACGGGAACGGGCGCGACGGCCGGCGGCGGCAGCGCCGCGGTCGCGGGCGCGGGTGTGTACGCGCAGAACGCGCGGATCTCATCGACCGGCGCGGACGTGTCGATCACCGGCACGTCGGCGAACGGCAAGCGGCGCTACGTTCCGGCGATCGAGGGCAACGAAGAACCGGTTCATTTCGACGGCGTGCATCTCGAAGCATCGGATGTCGCGGCAAGCGGCGGCAGACTGTCGATTCGCGGCACCGCGCCCGATGGCATCGCCGCCTACGGCGTGTTCGTGGCGGGCATGAGCCCGGCGCTCGGCTTGCACGCCGACGGCGCGGTCACGATCTACGGTCTGGGCAGCGGCGCGGACGGCGTGGCGCTGGCAGGCACGTCGTCGTCGAATCGCGGCGTCGTCGGCTCGGCGAACGGTTCGATCGATATTCGCGGCGGCACCAACGGCCAGCTCGACGCGAACGGCGCGCATGGCAAAGGCGTATCGCTCGCCGATGTGACGCTTCAGGCCAACGCGCCCGCGCAGACGGTGTCGGTCACGGCATCGACACCCGCCGACGCCGCCACCGCGCTGTATATGAACCGGGCGACGCTCTCGGCGGGCGACTACGGCACGATCGTCGTGCGGGCGTCGAACTCGGGCAAATACGGCTTCGTGTTCGACGATTCCGACAGCACGTTCTCGTCGCGCTTCGGCACGGTCGTGTTCGTGCCCGGCAAGGTCGGCGCGGACTTCGACATCGTCGGCGACAACGCGCAGGCGATCAACGTGCTCGGCGCAAGCAGCGGCCTCAGCATCGGACCGTCGATGCTCGGCGCGATCGCGTCGAACATCGCGACGGTCGTCATCGGCTCGTCGACCCAGGCCGGGAAGATCACGGTCAGCCTGCCGCAAGGCTTCGCGCACGACCTCACGCTGCAGAACACGGGCGCGGGCAGCCAGGGCATCGATCTGCCGTCGGGCGCCGCGATGCCGGACAGGACGCTCGCGCTCGATTCGTCCGGTCGCGTCACCGATCCGGGCGGCATAAAAGCGCAGACGCTTTTGCTCGCGGGCGGCGGCGACTTCGATCTCGCCGACGCGGGCAACGACGTCAAAGTGCTCGCGCTGTCGGGCGCGCATGACGTGCGGTTTGCGACGGCGGGCGGCTTCACGATCGGCACGGCGAGCGCCAATGGTTTCGACGGCGCGACGGGCAACCTCGCCAGAATCGGCGGATCGCAGCCGAACGTCACCGGCAACCTGACCGCGATTTCCGATGGCGGCGCGATCGCGATCGGAACACCCGGCACACCCGGCACGCCCGGCGCGCCGACGCACCTGAGCGCGGGCGGCAGCATCGACCTCGTGATGGAGCGCGGCGTCTTCGACAACGCGTCGGGCGGCACGATCGGCGCGGGCAACGCGTGGCGCATCTGGGCGGCGACGCGCAACGGCGAGAACCGCAACGGCGTCGATCCGGGCGGCGCGCTGCCGAACTTCTACGGCTGCGTCTACGGCGGATTCTGTAGCTGGAACGGGCAGCCGTCGCAGAGCGTCGTGCCGGCGGACGGCAACCACTTCGTCTACGCCGACCGGCCGACGGTCACCGTCACCATCGGCAGTCAAACGCGCGAGCAAGGCGGAGCGAACGGCGCGTTCGGTTTCGACGTCAGCGGTCTGCTGGCCGGCGATCGGCGCAGCACGTCCGTCGTCGCGGGGCGGCTCGGCTCGTCCGCGACGACGATATCGGCGGCGGGCGTGTATGGCATCGACGGCACGTTTTCGTCGCCGGTTGGCTACAACGTCGTCGTGGAGCCGGGCACGCTGACCGTCACGCCGATGCAGCTTCAGGGCGCCGTTTTCAACACCAGCGGACTTCAGCCGCTTTTCACGGCGCAGGAACAGACCTTCGTCTACGAGAGCAATCTGGGCGCGGTCAACATCTGCGTCGGCACGAACGAGCCGATCCTCGCGCTGCAACAGCCCGAAGGCGACGCCGACGCGCTCGCGGCGGAATGGAAGCGCGTGCGCTCGCGGCCGAATCTGAACAACTGTCTGGTCGTGAACGGACAGCACGGCTGCGGCGAGTTTTGAGGAGCCGCGATGATCGACATCGAACCGCTCCTCGCGCCGACAGAAACGATGCCGCCCGCAGGCATCGATCTGGAATACGACGCGGCGTTTCTCGAATTCGAAGCGCTCGCGCGCGGCATGCCGCAGCGTCAGTTCGACGTGCTCGTCGAGCCGCCGCCGTGGAACGACGTGCTGGAGCAGGGCGACGCGCTGCTCGCGCGCTCGAAGGATGTGCGCGTGGCGATTGCGTGGACGCGCGCGGCGGCGCATGTCCACGGACTCGCGGGCTTTCATGCGGGTTTGCGCCTGCTGACGGGCCTCGTCGAGCGCTATTGGGACGGCCTCTTCCCGCCGCTCGATCACGATGACGACAACGATGCCGTATTGCGCATCAACGCGCTTGCGCCGCTCGCCGATGCCTACACGCCGTTCGCGGAAGCCGAGACCTTGCTGCACGATCTGCGCGAATGCGAAGTGTGTCGCGTGCATGGCGAGCGGCTCGCCGTGCGCGACATTCTGGTGGCGCAGGGCAGGCTCGCGCCGGAGGAAGGCGCGAACGCCGCGACGCCGGCGCGCGTGGAAGGCATGCTCGCCGATGCCGTGGCGCAGGATGCCGAGCTTCTCGCGAATGGGCTCGATCTGCCGCGCGCCGTGCAGACGCTGTGCGCTTGCCTGACGGAGAAGCTCGGCGCGGAACGCGCGCCTTCGATGACCGCGCTGACGATCGCGACGCGTCACGTCGCCGCGCAGTTTCGCGCGTTCGCTTCGACGGACGCGCCCGAAGCATCCGCCGACATCACGAAGATGAAAGAAGCGCCGACGCTTCGTCGCGCGATTGCCCGCCCCGGCGAGATCGCGACGCGCGACGATGCGCTCGCCGCGCTCGACGCGGTGTGCGCGTTTCTCGAACGCACCGAGCCGACCAATCCCGCGCCGCTGTTGATCCGCCGCGCGCGTGGATTGATGGGCAAGGATTTTCTCGCGGTGATGCAGGATCTCGCGCCCGACAGCCTCGCGCAGATTCATCTGATCGCGGGGACGAGGCCGCAGTGAGCGCGGGTTCTCGAATCGAGTCTTCAATCCGGCCACAACTCGTTCGTTTTAATTGCGTGGCTCATGCCCACTCGAAGGAGACGTCATGGCAACCAGCAGTCAGAAATTCATCGGGCGCAATCGTGCGCCGCGCGTGCAGATCGAATACGACGTCGAAACTTATGGGAGCGAGAAGAAGATTCAGCTTCCGTTCGTGATGGGCGTGATGGCCGATCTCTCCGGCAAGCCCGCCGAAGCGCTGCCGCCCGTCGATCAGCGCAAGTTCCAGGAGATCGACATCGACAACTTCGACAGCCGCATGAAGGCGATGCACCCGCGCGTCGCGTTTCAGGTGCCGAACGAGCTGACGGGCGAGGGCAACATCAGCGTCGATATCACGTTCGAGAACATGGACGATTTTTCGCCCGCGGCCGTCGCGCGCAAGGTCGATGCGCTCGCGAAGTTGCTCGAAGCGCGCACGCAGCTCGCGAATCTCGTCATCTTCATGGACGGCAAGAACGGCGCGGAAGAACTGATCGCGCGCGTGCTCGACGATCCCGCGCTGCTCAAGACGCTTGCCACGGCTGCGCCATCCGCGGCTGCTGCAGCCGAATGAGACCCGAGAGCCTTGAAAGGAAACGACCATGTCCGACATTCCGCAATCCGCCGAACCGCAAGCCGAAGCGCCTTCCGCGTTGCAGGGCGCGCTGCTCGAAGGCGACGATCTCGCCGCGCTGCTCAACCGTGAGTTCCGTCCGAAGAGCGACGAAGCCAAGAGCGCCGTGCAGACGGCCGTGCAGACGCTCGCGCAGCAGGCGCTTTCGCAGACGAAGCTCGTTTCCGGCGATGCGATCCGCTCGATTCAGGCGATGATCGCCGAGATCGACGCGAAGCTCACCGAGCAGGTCAACGAAGTCATGCATCACGCGGACTTCCAGAAGCTCGAGGGTTCGTGGCGCGGGCTGCACTATCTCATCAACAACACCGAAACCGACGAGATGCTCAAGATTCGCGTGATGAACATCTCGAAGAAGGATCTAGGCAAGACGCTCAAGCGCTTCAAGGGCGTCGCGTGGGATCAGAGTCCGCTTTTCAAGCAGATTTACGAGCACGAGTACGGGCAGTTGGGCGGCGAGCCGTTCGGCGCGCTGATCGGCGATTACTACTTCAACCAGACGCCGCCCGATGTCGAGATGCTCGGCGAAGTGTCGAAGATCGCGGCATCGGCGCATGCGCCGTTCATCGCCGCCGCCGATCCGAGTCTCTTGCAGATGGACTCGTGGCAGGAGCTGGCCAATCCGCGCGATCTCACCAAGATATTCGGGACACCGGAATATGCGAGCTGGAGATCGCTGCGCGCATCCGAGGATTCGCGTTACATCGGTCTCGCGATGCCGCGTTTTCTGGCGCGCGTGCCGTACGGCGCGAAGACCGAACCGGTCGATGAATTCGACTTCGAGGAAGACACCGGTTCCGCGGATCACACGAAATACACGTGGGCGAATTCCGCTTATGCGATGGCGGTGAACATCAACCGGTCGTTCAAGTTGTATAGCTGGTGCTCGCGGATTCGCGGCGTGGAATCGGGCGGCGCGGTCGAAGGTTTGCCGGTGCACAGTTTTCCGACCGACGACGGCGGCGTCGATATGAAATGCCCGACCGAGATCGCCATTTCAGACCGGCGTGAGGCGGAACTGGCGAAGAACGGTTTCATGCCGCTGATTCATCGCAAGAACTCGGACTTCGCGGCGTTCATCGGCGCGCAGTCGCTGCAAAAGCCGTTCGAGTATGAAGATCCGGACGCGACCGCGAATGCCGCGCTTGCCGCGCGGTTGCCGTATCTCTTTGCTTGCAACCGCTTTGCGCATTATCTGAAGTGCATCGTGCGCGACAAGATCGGCACGTTCAAGGAACGCTCGGATATGGAGATCTGGCTCAACAAGTGGATCACGCAGTACGTCGATGGCGATCCGGCGAATTCGTCCGAGCACACGAAGGCGCAAAAGCCGCTCGCGGCCGCGGAGGTCAAAGTGCAGGAAGTGCCGGGCGCGCCGGGGTATTACACGTCGCAGTTCTTTTTGCGGCCGCATTATCAGTTGGAAGGGCTGACGGTGTCGCTCAGGCTGGTTTCGAGGTTGCCTTCGGCGAAGCAGGCGGCTTGATGCGTGGTTGGTTGGATGATGCCCGCGATGGTTACGTCGCGGGCATTTGCATCACCGTCACCTGCGAAGCATCCCCCACCCAAACCGCGCTGGCACTAAAGTTATCGTGCCCCGGCCGCGCGGTCTCACGCAGATGCGCCACCATCAGATCCAGCCACGCTTGAGGCGTCCGAGCGCGCCCGATCGCATCGATCATCACCGACTCGTCGAGATACTCCCAAAACCCATCGGTGCAAAGCAGAAAGGCGTCGCCCTCCGCGATGAGAAACGGCTCATCCGACGCCGCGATCGACAGATCATCCGCCGTTCCGAGCGCCGAAAACAGCACGTTACGGCGCGGATGCGTTCGCACGTCGCGGCTCTCCAGCAGATTCGCATCGATCATGCTCTGCACGAGACTGTGATCCTGCGTTTGCACAACCGTCGCGCCGCGCCGGAAGCAGTAAAGCCGCGTGTCGCCGCAATGCGCCCACGCCGCGATGCCCGTGCTTTCGTCGATGCCGAGCAGCACCGCCGTCGAACGCATCTGCGAAAGATCGCGGTCGTGCTCCTGCGCATCGATGATCGCGTCGTTCGCGCGCAGCAGCACGCGCAACAGGTTCCGCCCGGTCAGCGCGACGCCCGCCGATGCCACGCGCGTCAATTCCGCGAGCACGGTATCGACCGCGATGCGCGATGCCGCATCGCCGCCGCCGTGACCGCCCGCGCCGTCCGCGACCACGCTCGCAAAGAGCGCCGCATGCCGCCACGTCGCCAGCGCGTCCTCGTTGCGCGACCGGCCGCCCACATCGCTCACGCTCGCGGTTTGCAATTGCATGTCGTGTCTCTCGTTACCGGCGTTGTTTAAGCTCGTCGATCTGCGCCTCGTAGGCGGCGACGAACGCTCGGCCGAACAGCGTATGGAAATCTTCGGTGGCTTCGCGCGAAAGCTGGCCGTACATCTCGATGAAAAGATCCCAGCAGCGCGCGCGGCGATTCAATCCTGGCAGCACGCCGTCGAGCAGCGAGCGCCCGGACAGCCGCGCCTCGATGCGCTGCGGCTCGAAGCGCTCGAACACGCCGTCGAGCGCCGCGCGCATCCCCGCGACCATGCCGACCTGATGCGCCCGCAGATCGGCGTACGCATCGTCGAGGGCGGCGGCGGGCGGCATGAAGCCGCGCATCTGCGGATTGAGCAGATGCATGAGCGCGGCCTCCACGTTCGGCGAAAACTTGAGCGGATTGTTGTCCGACGCTTCGATCATCGTCGCGCCCGTTCGCATCTCGCGCTTGAGCGCGGCGCGCGCGGCGAGCAGTTCGAGCGTGCCGCGCGCCGCTTCGCGCAGCAGCTCGCCGAGAAGCTGCATCAGCGCGGGCGTCAGCGCATCGATACGCACGCCGTGCGTGTTCAGCCCGCGCAGGAAGGCATCGACGAGCGCGCGATCGTCGGCGAGCTCCGCTTTCGATGCAACCGCTGACGGCGTCGGCGCCGATCGCGGACGCGGCGGCGTGAACGCGCTGTGCAGTTCCGATCCGGCGTCCGGCCGCGTCGCGGGCGTCCCGGCGGGGCGCGCCGCGGCCGTCAGGCTGGCGAACGGATCGGCATCGTGCGCGGTGTTGGGCTGCGCAAGCGGTTCGACGAGCGGATCGGTGATCGACGCTCCGTCGGACGACGCGCCCGGCGCGAGGTCGAACAACTCGTCGATCGAGCGTTTGCCCGCCGGATCGTCGAAGCCGAAGTCGAAGTGTTCGGCAGCTTTCGGCTTCGGCGTGTGGAGGTTGGCGTCGAAATCGCCAGGCGCCGACGAACCCGCGTCGAACAATCCCGCGAACGGATCGTCCGATGGCGCGTTGGCCGTGACCGTATCGTCATCGACGCCGATATCCGCGCGCAGCTGATAGCCGCCGATCTGCACTTCGTCGCCGTGCGCGAGCGCGACTTCCTGGCCCGGATCGAGCGGCGCGCCGTTGACGAGCGCCGGATTGCTGCCGCGGTCGATCAGCAGAAAGCGCCCGTCGCGCCACTCGATCTGCACATGCAGACGCGAGACCGTGCGCTCGGCGTCATCGAGCACGAGCCGGTTCGTGACCGCACGCCCGACCGTGCCGCCGTCGGCATCGAAGGTCGCCGAGAGCGGCACGCGCGGCGGCTGTCCGTTGTGAAGCGTCACCGTGAGCGTGAGCATGGTTCACTCGAACGCGTAGACGAAGTCGCCCGCGCTCGCCGAGAGCCGGATGTGCGCCAGCGCGCCGCCTTCGGTGAGACGCGTCAGATATTCCGTCGAGATGCGCGGCAGGACGGTGTTCGTGAGCAGCGCGTCGATCACGCGGCCGCCCGATTCGGCTTCCGTGCAGCGCGAAACGATGAGCCGCACTGCGTCGTCGTCGTACTCGAACGGAATGCCGTGATTGTCCGCGACGCGCCGCCGGATGCGTTCGAGCTGAAGCCGCACGATGTCGGCCATCATCGCGTCGGAAAGCGGGTAGTAGGGCACCGTGACGAGCCGGCCGAGCAGCGCGGCGGGAAACACGTCGAGCAGCGGGCCGCGCAACGCGCGCGCGAGTTCCTCCGGCGCGACCGCGCGCGCGGGATCGCGGCACATCGACATGATGACTTCCGAGCCGACGTTCGACGTCAGCAGGATGATCGTGTTCTTGAAGTCGATGTAACGCCCTTCGCCGTCTTCCATCCAGCCCTTGTCGAAAACCTGGAAGAAGATTTCGTGGACGTCGGGATGCGCCTTCTCCACTTCGTCGAGCAGCACGACGCTGTACGGACGGCGGCGCACCGCTTCGGTCAGGATGCCGCCCTCGCCGTAACCCACATAGCCGGGCGGCGCGCCCTTCAGCGTCGAAACCGTATGCGCTTCCTGAAACTCGCTCATGTTGATGACGATGACGTTCTGCTCGCCGCCGTAGAGCGTTTCGGCGAGCGCGAGCGCCGTTTCCGTCTTGCCGACGCCCGACGTGCCCGCGAGCAGGAACACGCCGATCGGCTTGTCGGGATTGTCGAGCCGCGCGCGCGAAGTCTGGATGCGCTTCGCGATCATCTCGAGTGCGTGGCGCTGGCCGATCACGCGGCGATCGAGCGCATCGGCGAGATTGAGCACGGCGGCCAGCTCGTTCTTCAGCATTTTGCCGACCGGAATGCCGGTCCAATCGGCGACGACGCCCGCGATCACGCCCGCGTCGACGCTCGGCAAAATCAGCGGCGCATCGGCCTGCAATTCGGCGAGACGCGATTTGAGCGACGCGAGGCGCGCGAGCTGGTCATCGCGTGAAGCGGCGTCGGCGGCTTCGCGCAACGTCGCGCGCAACGCAAGCAGTTCGTCGACGACGCGCTTTTCCTCGTTCCAGCGCGCTTCGAGCCCGCCGAGCGCATCGCGTTCGCGTGCGAGCATCGCGGCGACATCGGCTGCGCGCGTGCCGACATCGACGCCCGCATTCGCCTCCCGCGCGACGATCTGCGCCTCGACTTCGAGCGCCTCGATGCGGCGTTGGCAGTCGTCGACGAGCGGCGGCGTCGCGTGCTGGCTGACGGCGACGCGCGCACACGCCGTGTCGATGAGCGACACGGCCTTGTCGGGCAACTGCCGCGCCGGAATATAGCGATGCGACAGCCGCACGGCCGCCTCGATCGCCTCGTCGAGCAACTGCACGCGATGATGCCCTTCGAGCACCGCCGCGACGCCGCGCAGCATCCGCACGGCCTTGTCCTCGTCCGGCTCCTGAACCTGCACGACCTGAAAGCGCCGCGTGAGCGCGGGATCTTTCTCGATGTGCCGCTTGTATTCGGCCCACGTCGTGGCCCCGATCGTGCGCAGATCGCCGCGCGCGAGCGCCGGTTTCAGCAGATTGGCGGCATCGCCGGTGCCGGCCGCGCCGCCCGCGCCGACGAGCGTATGCACTTCGTCGATGAAGAGAATCACCGGCTTCGGACTCGCCTGCACATCCTCGACGACCTGACGCAGACGCTGCTCGAACTCGCCCTTCATGCTCGCGCCCGCCTGCAAAAGCCCGAGATCGAGCGACAGCAGCGCGACCTCACGCAAGGGCGGCGGCACGTCACCGCGCGCGAGCCGCTGCGCGAAGCCTTCGACCACGGCGGTCTTGCCGACGCCCGCTTCGCCCGTCAGCAGCGGATTGTTCTGCCGCCGCCGCATGAGAATATCGACGAGCTGGCGAATCTCGTCGTCGCGGCCCGTAACGGGGTCGAGCTGGCCGCGGCGCGCCTTGTCGGTGAGATCGGTCGCGTATTTGCGCAGCGCTTCCTGCTGGCCCATGGCGGCGGGCGCGGCTTGCGCATCGGCCGCGTCCGGCTGCGGCTCGGCTTCGCTTTCCTCGACCGAATCCGCGACGATGCGCGCGAAATTGTCCGACAGGTCTTCCGGCTTGATGCGCTCGAATTGCCGCGATATGCCGACGAGCACGCTGCGCAGCCGCTGCGTCTTCAGCATGCCGACGAGCACATGCCCGGTCCGCACTTTGTTCGCGCCGAACAGCAGCGTGCCGTAGACCCAGCCGCGCTCGATCGCATCGCCGATGTGCTCGGAGATGTCGGAGATCGACGTCGCGCCGCGCGGCAGGCGATCGAGCGACGCCGTCAGCTCGCGCGCAAGGGCGGCGGCGTCCACGCCGTAATGCGCGACGATGCGCTGCCAGTCGGAGTTCGGCGTCTCCAGAATCTGCATGATCCAGTGCGCCAGCTCGACATACGGATTGCCGCGCATCTTGCAGTAGACCGTCGCGCTTTCGACGGTCTTGTAGCCGAGCCTGTCGAGCTTGCCGAACAGCGCGACACGACTGATTTCCGCCATCGCCGGACTCCTTTTTTTTCGATGCGCGCGGATCGAAGGCGCGCCTCCATCCGATAAGACGGCGCAGCGGCGGCTTTTTTTCAACGTGTCCGCGTTCAGGCGAGATGCGCGTCGGCGTCGAGCGCGAGATCGGCGCAATCGGCACGGCGCGCGGCGAGACCGAGCCACACCGAATAGCCGAGCCGTCCGTAGCGGCCGAGCTGCGCGGTCGGCACGTCGTCGGCGGCGAGGACGAGTTGCGCGTCCCATGCAAGCTCGCCGTTCAGATGCCGGCGCACCACGGCGACGAGCGTCGGCAGCGCGGCGCCGCCCGGCAGCAGCGACTCGAACTGCGCGAGCGACAGCGGCCCGATCGCGAGGCGAAACGCGTGCTGCCGATCCCACACCGCGCGTCCCAGCACCGCGCCGCGTCCGAGTTGGGCGAAGCCCGCTGGATCGCCGGGACCGCGCATCGCCCGATGCCGCAACGCAGTGCGCTCGTCGCGTTGCAGCGTCATCCAGTGCCCGCGATACGGCTCCACGCGCACCGGCACGCGCAAGAGCGCGCTCGCGATCGCTTCGAGCACGTCGGCGGGACGCGTCTGCATGTTGGCGAGGCCCGCGAAATGCAGCTTCGCGTGATCGGAGACGGCGTCGCGATTGCGGCTGGCTTCATCCGCGAGTCCGATCAGCGCGCCCGCATAGAAGGCGAAGCGGTCGTGGCCGGGACGATCCAGCCACGCTACCGGCCGTCCCTGCGCCCACGCGCGATAGAACAGCAGCAGGAATCGATGCAGCAGCGTATCGAGCAGGCGCGCGAAAGCTGTGTCGCCGCGATGCAGCGCGCGCTCGCGGGCGAAGTCCGTCAGATGCAGCGGCAGCGGGCCGTTCGGTCCGAGATAACCGAAGAAGCGCTGTTCGAGGCGCGGCGCGCGGGCGTTCTCATCGCGTGTGAGCGCGGCGAGCGGCGCGGGCGCGAACGAAAGCGATACGTCCTGCGCGAGACGCAGCGGCTCGTCGGCGGGACGCGCGCCGCAGCCGAGACGCGGCAAGTGCGGCGTCAGTGCCTCGACGTGCCGCATCAGGCGATAGAAATCGTGCCGATGCGGCTCGGCGGCGACTGCATCGAAGAGATCGACGAGTGCGCGCGCAGGCTCGGGCAGCGCCGCCGCGCTCAGAAGATCGCTCTCGTCCCGCATCGCGGTGCCAGGCGCAGGATTTCGCCGCGCGCGCTCGTGCGCAAAGCGGTCTGCACGAACGCGTTGATCGACACGTAGCGCGCGAAAAAGCGGTCCAGCACGCAGCCGAAGAGCCACGCGCTGCCGCCCTGAAAGGCGAGATCGTCGACGAGCACGTCGATCATGAGGCCGCGACCGAACGCGATCGGACCGGGCATCGGCAGACGGCGCACGACGCCGCGCGCATCCACGGCGGCGACGCCCGCGACCTGGCTTCGCCCCGCCTGGTCGGCGTCCGCGACATGCAGCATCAACAGCGCGCGCAACGCGGCGGCGGCTTCGCGCGGCCCGTTCGACACCGACAGGTAATGCAGCGACAACTGATCGATGAGCCGCCAGCTCCGCGCCGCGTCGAGATTCGCGGGCGCGGGCCGCGACGGGCCGCTCACACAGCGCACGCGGCTCACGGGCGCGGCGATGTCGAGCGAGAAATCGTCGCCGGTGGCGCTGCGCGGCATCATCAAAGGCAGATCGCGATTGGTGCAGAGCGTCGCGAACGACAGTTGCCGCAGCGAGCCGCGATACGGCGCGGCGTTGGGGTCGACGATCGATACATACGTCTCGCTGCCCACGTATTCCGTGCGCGCGCCGCTCTTGCGCCGTCCGGCGGGCACGATGCGCGGCTCGCGCTCGGTCATGAAGTACGCGGCGTCGCCGGGGCGGTCCGCGAGAAAGTCCGCGTAGAACGGATGGAATGTCTGCTCCGCATCGTCGTTCGCGCCGTAGCCCGAGACGGCAGTGACGGAATGCACTTCGAAGTCGAGCGGATGCGTGCGGTCCGGCACGACATGAAAGCGCGCGGCGGCTTCGGTCACGAGCGCGCGATCCGCGTGCTTCGCGAAGAGATTGATCGCGGGCACGCAATCGAGCAGCACGTTGTCCTTGGTGACGATGCGTTCGAGCGACGCATCGCCGTTCGCGAGCAGAAACGTCAGTTCGATTTCGCGCGATGCGAACGACGGCAGCACATCGGCGAACCCGGCGAGGCGCGCGAATCGAAACCGCTCGGGCAGCGCGAAATACTCATGCAGCAGCCGATAACCCTGAAACGCGTTCGGCGTGACGGGCAGGAGCGCTTCGCGATCGCCGAAACCGGCGGGCGCGACGGCATCGGCGGGCAACGCGGCAAGCGCGCGGCTCGGGCGCTCGGGCGTCGATACGACGACGGCGAGCGTCCCCGACATCACGAGTTCGTACAGGCGATACGCGGTTTCGTCGCCGCCCGCGAAATGCAGGTTCAGCGCATCGAGACGCAATGCGTCGAAGGACAGGCCTTCGGGCGTCGCGAGGCGGATGCGCAGCGCGCCCTTCACGCGCGGCGCGAGCGTCTGCGTCGCGGGAATCGCGGCGAGCGGCAGGTCCTGCATCTGCGCGACATAGCGCGCGTCCGTCAGCTCGATCGGCCAGAGCGTGAGATCGGCGCCGGTACGGAATTCGCACGGCGTCATGTGCGCGCTCGCGGCATGCCGGGCGATGAGCGCGGTGCCGCGCGGCACGGTGAAGCCATCGGCGAGATTCGGATTCGCGAGATCGGGCGCGAGACGGGCGATCAGCATCGAAGGCGTCGGGCAGGCGGCCTGCGGCAGCACGACATGCGCGAGTTGCTGCGTGAAGCGCGGAAACTCCTCTTCGATCTTCAGTTGCACGCGCGCCGCGAGAAACGCCGTGCCTTCGAGCAGACGCTCGACATAGGGATCGGCCACGTCGATGCCGCTCATGCCGAGGCGCGCGGCGATCTTCGGAAACTGCTGCGCGAACTCCGCGCCCATCTCCCGCAGATGCGCGAGCTCGGTGTTGTAGTGACGCAGAAGTCGCGGGTCCATGTGCGTGGTCGTCGTGGTCAGCGCGGGAGTTCCATCACCGTGATGCCGCCTTCTTCCAGATCGATCTGCGTGCGCAGCGCGAATTCCAGCGGCACGGGCTGCGCCCACAGCAGGCCGCGAATCACGAGCGCGATCTGGTTGTGCATGTCGAGCACGGAACGGTCGAGCACCGGCTCGATTTCGAGCGTCGAGGGATCGATGCGCGGCTCGAAGCGCTCGATCGCCTGGCGAATCGCCTGTTCGAGCAATACCGTGTCGATGGTCGATGCGAATCGCCCCGACAAACACGGCAAGCCGTAATTGAGCACCGACGCGAACGCGTGCGGAAAGTCGTCCTCGACGATCGCATCGCCCAGATTCGTCGTGTTGAAGAGCCACGACACGTCGCGCAGCACGGCCGCGCGCAGCCCGCGATGCGACATGAAGCGCTCGCCGGGCGGATCGGCGCGCGTGGCGGGATCGTCGTCGATCAGGCGGTCGAGCAGCGTGGGCTGCAGACGGTCGGCGGCGCTGGGCTCGTTCATCGCGCGGTCCTTGCGCTCAACTCACGCGCCGCGTCGATACATCGAGCGCGAAGGTCACTTCCGCGCCGCGGCTGCCGGTCGCGGTCTGCGGCGCACAGGTCATCGTCAGTTGTTGCGCCGACAGTTCGAAGACCTCGCAGGGCCGCGCAAGGCGCACGCTCGTGTAGATCTGATAGTTGCGGATGTACGCCTGCTCCAGCTTCATCGACAGATATTCGATCTGCACGCCGTGGTCCGTGCCCGCCGCCTTGAAGCACTTCACATGCGCAACCGCGAGCAGTTCGGCCTGCGCGCACAGCTTCGCGAGGACGGGCGAGGCCGAGTCCACCGACTTGATGACGCAAAGCGCCGTGACGCGCATGTCGTTGGCATTGAGCGCGGCGGCGTGCGGCGCGGCGTCGTAGCCTTGCGCCCAGCGCCAGCCGTGGATCTGCATCGGCGTGTCCCAGTCGCCGCGCTTGGCCGCTTCGCCCTTGACCGGCGTGTTGCTGCGCTTGGGGACGACGTGCAGGAACATGTCGTCCGATTCCGTGAGCGCGAGCAAATCGAACTGGCGCAGGGCGTCGAGCGTGAGGTGGCTGTCGGGGCGCGTATCGCTGGGTTGCATCGTGCTCATCCGGTGGACGACGGTCTGAAGACAAGACGGCGCACATCGCGCGATTTTGAAGTTCAAAAATGCGCGGTGCGTTTCGTTTTACCAGTGGATTGCACGCGCGGCGCGCAACGAAAGCCGATCACGACGGAGGATCACATGGCTACGACCGACTGTTATCTCAAGATCGATGGAATCGACGGCGAGTCGAAGCACAAGGGGGCGGAAGGGCAGATCGAAGTGCTGAGTTTCAACTGGGGCGTGACGAACGCGAGCAACCCAATGACGGGCAGCGGCAGCGGCATCGGCAAGGCGTGCCCCGGCGTGTTCCAGTTCGTGCATCAGTACGACAAGTCCGCGCCCACGCTCAAGAAGAACTGCGCGAGCGGCAAGCACATGGCGAACGCGAAACTCACCGTCAGCAAGGCGGGCGAAGGGCAGAAGGAATTTCTCACCGTCACGATGAAACAGGTCACGGTGACGAAGGTCTCGCTGATCTGCGTGCCGAATGGCCATCCGGAGCAGACGGTCGATCTGAGCTACGCGGACATCGAGTTCGAATACAAGCCGCAGGACGACAAGGGCGCGCTCGGCGGCGCCGTGAAGTTCGGCTGGGACGTGCGCAGCACCGAAGTGCGTTGATCCGTCAGGCGCTTCCCGCGCGGTCGGCCCGCCAGCGTGCTCGCTGACGCGCCAGCGGTCCGAGCAGATGGCTGATTTCGGCGACCGACAGAACCTGATCGGGGCTATCGAAATTCAGGGCGTTCATCGGCATTTGCGGCGCTTCGGCCTGCGCGGGATGTTGCACGATGCTCATTCCGCCCGCCGCCTTGATCGCCTGCAAGCCCCGCGTTCCGTCGCCGCCGCCGCCCGTCAGCACGACGCCCACGACGCGTCCGTGAAAGCACGCCGCCGCCGATTCGAAGAGCGGATCGGCCGCCGGGCGCACGTGATGGACCTTGGGACCGTCGTCGAGCGCGAGATGGCCGTCAGCCGATACCACGAGATGACGGCCCGGCGGCGCGAGATAAATGCGTCCGGGCTCGATGCTTTGTCCGTGACGCCCGTATTCCACGGTGAGCGACGTATGCCGCTGGATGCACTCGCCCAAAAGACGCGGCCCTGTCATTCCCGAATGGAGCACGATCAGAAGCGAGCCTTCATAGTCGGGATCGAGCGCACTCACGAGCCGGCATAGCGCCTTGAACCCGCCCTGCGAAGCTGCAACGACTGCAATGTCGCGTCGCACCGTCATGCTTGTCCTTGATTGTCTCTGAAGTTTTCTCCGTGGACCTAGCAAAGAAGATGCCGCGCGCCCGGATGACCGGCGACGGGCGCGCCTGTTTCAACGAACGCCGGCTTCTTCCAGCAGCCATTCCTTGAACGCGATCACGGGCGCATGGGCCGCGCTTTCCGGCCGATGCACGAGGTAGTACGCCAACTCGCAGCTCTGGACGATATCGAACGGCTTGACGAGGCGGCCTTCGGCCAGATCGCGTTCGACGAGCGTCGTGCGTCCGAGCGCCACGCCGTAACCGGAAATCGCGGTTTGCAGGCCCATCGCGGAATCGTTGAGCTGCAGTCCGCGGTCGGTATCGATGCGGTCGCGGCAGCCGGCATGCAGCAGCCACGAACGCCACGTCGGGAAGAGACCGGCGCCGGTCATCGACGTATCGTGGATGAGCGGATGATGTTGCAAATCGGACGGCGCTCTGAGCGCGTGCTCGCCTTCCATCAGCGCCGGGCTGCATACCGGAAAAAATTCGTCGCGCAGCAGGAACGTAGAGACGAGGCCCGCCCATGCTCCCGCGCCGTAGCGTATGCCGACGTCGATCCGTTCGGCGGTGAAGTCGGTGAGGCGGCCGCTCGTGTCGATCCGCAGGTCGTAGTAAGGATGTCTTCGCTGAAAGCGTTCGACGCGCCAGAGCAGCCAGCGATCCGCGAAAGCCGGCGGCACGGTCAGCGTAAAGACGATGCGCGACTTGCTGGCCTTCAGCCGTTCGACGGCACTCGACAGCAGATCGAAGCCGCCTTGCAGATCCGGCAGCGCAGCGCGGGCAGCGTCGGTCAATGTGAGACGCGACGGTCCCGATGCCGATCGATGGAACAACTCGATATCCAGATAGCTTTCGAGTCCGCGAATCAGTTGGCCGACCGCGGCCGGCGTGACGTTCAACTCGTCCGCCGCCGCAGCGTAGCTCAGATGCCGCGCGACCGCCTCGAAGGCTCGCAGTGCGTTCAGATTGCTGGGCGCTCGCATGTTTCTTCATTCAGCCGTGGGATCTCGTGAATGTACAGAATCATGGTGACGCGTGCATCCGCCATCGAAGGCGATGCGTCAGAGCTGCGTCAGTCCGCCATCCACGACGACTTCGGTGCCGGTCACGAACGATGCATCTTCGCTCGCGAGAAAAAGGGCGGCACGCGCGACTTCCTGTGCTTCGCCGAAACGCTTGAGCGGCACGGCGGCTTCGATGGCCGCGCCCGCATCGGCGAGTTCCTTGTCCGACAAGCCCAGTTTCGTGTGAAACGGCGTGGCGATCGGGCCGGGGCTCACCGCATTGATGCGAATGCCACGCGGCGCGAGTTCGGCGCCGGCGGTGCGAACCAGCGAACGCAGCGCGGCTTTCGTCGCGGAAAGAATGGACAGTCCCGGCGTGCCGGTTTCACTCAGGAACGAAGTCGTGACGACGATTGCGCCGCCCTTCGGCAGATGCGGCGCCGCCTTCTGGATCGTGAAGAACACGCCGTTGAAGTTGAGCGAGAATTGCGCTTCGATCTGTTCGGGCGTCACGGCTTCGAGCGGCGCGGCCTGGCCGGCTCCGGCGTTGGCGAACACGATGTCGATACGGCCGTGGCTCTCCACGATATCGACGATCGCGCGATCGATCTGCGCCGGATCGCGCGAATCGACTTTGAGCGCGATCGCCGAATCGCCGAGAATCCGCGCTGCTTCGTCGAGCCGGCTCTGCGTCGTGCCGGTGACGATGACCGTCGCCCCTTCCTTCTGAAACAGCTTGGCCGCTTCCAGTCCGATTCCCGACGTGCCGCCCGTGATGAGCGCGACTTTGTTCTTCAGTTTCATGGCTTGCTCCTTCGATCGATGTTTGAGGTCAGGGGCTTTCGCTTGATTGCGCTGCCCGGTGACTCAACTATCGGCGAGAGGCCCGACACCGGCAAACGAGAAGATCTGCCAGCGCGGAGAAGAAAAACTTTTCGGGTGTTGGAGAGGCGCAAGCGATCCTGATGCGCGCGGATCGCGTGGGCGCAGCGGGCCGATGGGCCAGCCGAGTTCGATTCTCAGGCCGCGGCGTCCGAGCGCGCTCACCTATGCCAGCGCCCGTGAATGCGTCAACGAAAGCAGATTCGCGCGCTCATGCCTCGATGCCGAGCGGCGCGAGCACCTTGCGCATGCGTTCGATCGCGAGCGCCGGATCGCGCAGCAGACGCGCCTGATCCGCGAGCCGGAACACATCCGCGAGATAGGCGGGCGGGCGCATGCCGTGATGTCCGCCCGGCATGAAGAAGTGATCCTGAAAGCCGTTCAGATACGCGAGAAAGACCACGCCCGTCTTGTAGTACTGCGTCGGTGCGCGAAAAATGTGGCGCGACAGCGGGACGGTCGGCGACAGCAACGCATGAAAGGTGTCGAGATCGTCGTTTGCGAGTGCGGCGAGCGCCTGCGACGCCGCTGGCGCGATCGCATCGAAAATGCCGAGCAGCGCGTGCGAAAAGCCGTGCTCGTCGCCGGCGATGAGACTCGGATAGTTGAAGTCATCGCCCGTGTACATCTTCACCGATGACGGCAGGCTTCGGCGAAACGCGATTTCCTTCGCGTCGTCGAGCAGCGAGATCTTGATGCCGTCCACCTTCCCGACGTTCTCGCCGATCACGTCGAGGCACACGCGCGCCGCGCCTCGATGATCGTCCGCGCCCCAGTAGCCTTCGAGCTCGGGATCGAACATCTCGCCGAGCCAGTGAAGGATCACCGGCTGATCGCACATCGCGAGCACTTCGCGATAGACGCGCCGGTAATCGTCCGGCGTTCGCGCGACTTTTACGAGCGCGCGGCTCGCCATCAGAATGACGCGGCCGCCCACGCGTTGCACGGCTTCGAGTTGCTGCCCGTAGGCGCGGATGACTTCATCGCACGTCGAGATATCGCGCGGCGCGACATGATCCGTGCCGCAACCGGACGCGATGCGCGCGCCGGGAATGTCGCGCGTGCCCGCGATCGTGCGCGTGATCAGTTCGAGCGCGCTCGGCCACGGCAAGCCCATGCCGCGTTGCGCGGTATCCATCGCTTCGGCGATACCCAAGCCTTGCTGCAACAGATAGCGCCGATAGTCGAGCGTGCGCGCCCAGTCGATGGCGGGCGTGCCGTTCAGTTCGCCCGCGCGCAACGGATCCGCGACGACGTGCGCCGCCGAATACGCGATGCGGTTGAAGGGCGCGGCGGGCGTGCGTACGTCGAGCGGCACGCCTTGCAGACGATATGTCTCGAGTGTGCCGGATGCGGTCGGGAGCGTGATGGTCGAGTTCATGTCGGATCAGTATTTGGTGACGAGCAGGCCGCCGTCGACACGGATGGCCTGGCCAACGCTGTAGGGCAATCCGCCGGTGGCGAGCGTGCGCACGGCGACGGCCACTTCCTGCGGCGTGCCCCAGCGATTGATGGCGGTGAGACCTTGCTCCATTTGCTGGTCGTAGCGTTCCTTCGACGGCGCGGTCATCTCGGTCGCGATGAGTCCCGGCTGCACTTCATACACGCCGATGCCGTGCGGCGCGAGCCGCAGCGCGAACAACGTGTTCGCCATCGAAAGCCCGGCCTTCGATACGCAGTATTCGCCGCGCAACGGCGACGCCGCGACTGCATTCGACGACGTGATCGTGATGACGCTCGGATGCGCCGCGACGCTCGCGCGCGTTCGAGCCAGCATGTGCTTCGCGAACGTCTGCATGAGAAAGAACGTGCCGCGCGTATTGACCGTCATGCAGCGGTCGAAACTTTCCGGCGTGACGTCGAGCAGATCGCCGCGCGACATGACCGAGACGCCCGCGTTGTTCACGAGGCAGTCGATCGTGCTTTCGAGCCGCGCTTCGATATCGAGCAGCATCGGGCGATGGCTGTCGATATCGGCGAGATCGTTGATGACGGCGATGGCGCGCGCGCCGCTTGCCTCGACATCGCGCACGGCCTGATCGAGTTCATCGGATGCGGCGATATCGGTGAGAGCGATATCGAAGCCCGCGCATCCGAGTTCGATGGCGATCGCGCGTCCGATGCCGCGCCGGCTGCCCGTCACGACCGCAATGGGCCGCGCGCTCACAGCGATGCTCCGTTCGCGACGAGATCGCGCGCGATGATCGTGCGCTGAATCTGATTGGTGCCTTCGTAGATCTGCGTGATCTTCGCGTCGCGATACAGCCGCTCCACTTCATAGCCGCGAATGTAGCCGCTGCCGCCGAATATCTGCACGGCGTTCGCGCTGTGCTTGACGGCGGTGTCGCCCGCGAAGCATTTCGCCATCGAACAGGCGATGCTGGCGCGGTCGCCCGTATCGAGACGCTCGGCCGCGTCGTGCACGAGCAGGCGCGCGGCCTGAATGTCTTTCGCCATGTCGGCGAGCATCCACTGCACGCCCTGAAATTCGGCGATATGGCTGCCGAACTGCTTGCGCGTCTGCGCATAGTCGAGCGCGGCTTCGAGCCCCGCCTGCGCGATGCCGACCGCCAGCGCCGCGATGCCGACACGGCCCTTGTCGAGCACGCTCATCATGATGTGAAAGCCGCGTCCTTCTTCGCCGAGCAATGCATCGTGACGCAGCTTCACGCGATCGAAATGCAGCTCGCCCACTTGCGACGCGCGCTGGCCCATCTTGTGTTCCTTCGGTCCCTTCGACACGCCTTCGAGATCGCAATCGACGATGAAGATGCTCATGCCGCGCTTGCCCGCGGCGGGATTCGTGCGCGCGAGCACGAACGCGACATCCGCGACGGGCGCGTTGTGAATCCACAGCTTCGCGCCGTTCAGCTCCCAGCCTTCGGCGGTGCGCGTGGCCGTGGTGCGAATGCCGGAGACGTCGGTGCCCGCATCGGATTCGGTGATGCAGTACGCGGGCCGCAGCGCCGCGCGCAACAACGGCTCCATGTACTGCGCGCGCTGCGCCTCGGTGCCGTGCACGCTCAGCAACGTGCCGACGAGTTCGAGCAGGCCGCATTGATCCGCCACCGACGAATAGCCGCGCGACAGTTCTTCCATGACGAGCGCGTACGCGGCGGCATCGAGACCCGCGCCGCCGAATGCTTCCGGCACCGTGATGCCGAAAAGCCCGAGCTCGCCCATCTGCCGATAAACCTCCGCCGGAAAGCGCTCTTCGCGGTCGAGTTCTTCCGCCAGCGGACGGATGACTTCCTGCGCGAAACGGCGCGTCGTGTCGCGAATCTGTTGATGTGTCTCCGAGAGTTTCATGCCGTCTCCGATCGATATGAAAAGGCCCGCAATTTGCATTCGGCCGACCCGTTCAGATAAACCCGAGCGCCTCGCAGAAGACCTTGAATTACGTGGTTTCGTGTGCCGGCATTCGCAGCAAGTAACCATCTGGTGGGTTATTTAAGACCAACGAAACGCCGCTGTCAACGTGTTTCGCGGCCGATGAAAACGGAGGATGACTTGAGCAAGTGGATGCAGGCCGCCGACGCGGTGCTCGCGCAACTCGAGGCGCGTTTCCTTGGCGACCGGGCAGTCGCGCGATCTGACGATCGTTCGTGCGCTCGGCATCGGCGATGGCAAGGGCAGCGGGCTAGGCCGCCTGGCTCGCGAGCGAAGGGTCAGGCGTGTGAGCGGCTTCTCGCGGCCGCATAAGCGGCGCGAACGTATTCGCTATTTGCGGATGGTCCGCAGCACCGTGTCGATGTTGAAGGCGAGGCGCGCATCGAGCGCTTCCTTGTCCATGAAGTCGAAGTCGAAGATCAGCCCGCTCGTAAAACGGTTGGTCAGATAGTAGTAGCTGATGCCGGCCATCGTGATGTGCAGCTGCCGCGGATCGATGCCGCTGCGAAATGCGCCCGATGCGACGCCGCGATCGAGGATGCGCTGCAGCATCGACGTGAAGTTCTGATGGAGTTCCATGAAGCGCGCGGACTTCTTCACGTGACGAGCCTTGTGAAGATTTTCGTTGCTGACGAGGTTCAGGAATTCCGGATGACGAAGGTAGTGGTTCCAGGTATGCGTGACGAGGGCGGCGATCGCATCCTCGGGTGATAGATGATCGAGATCGAGTTTTTGCTCGGCGGAACGGATGTCGGCGTAGACATCCTCCAGCACCTCGAGGAACAGGTTCTCCTTACTGCCGAAGTAGTGATAGATCATCCGCTTGTTGGACTTCGCGCGGGCCGCAATGGCTTCGACGCGAGCGCCATCGAGACCGAGTTTCGCGAACTCCTTCTTCGCCGCTTCGAGAATGCGGGCGCGTGTGACTTCGGGATCGCGCTGTCTGGGTTGGCGAGTGGCGGTAGCCTTCGTGGCTTTGGCGGATTTCGCGGCCGCTTTTTCTGGCGTGGTCGCAATGGTCATGGGGTTCTCATGCACAGAAGTCCGGGAGCCGGCCAATGCCGGCGGTCTGGCGACGACTATAAACCAAAACGTTCGTCTTAAGAGAGTAACCGGGTAGTGCATGGAATGAGGCAGACAGGGTGACGACGAGTGAATCGAAAGCAGCCCTGAAGCTCCCGCGCGAGGCGATACGCACCGCGATGTATATCGACGGCAGGCATCACGCGAACGCGGAGTGCGAATTCATCGCGCGCAAGCGTTCAGGCCATGGCGTGCCGGTGGCGGCGACGGCGCGCCCGCGGCCGCACGTCGATGCGGCCACGCTCTCCAACGTCAAACTTCGCTGCGCTTCAGAAGATAATCGAGACCGCCTGCGCGGAACCATCGATAGCCATACGGCTCCAGCACGACCGTATGCTGTCCCTTCGCATCGCCCTGACTATGATCGTCGGATAACAGATTGACCAGCACGTCGTTCTCTCCAGCGCCGAGGCCGACCCGAAACTTCACGGTGCACGCCGCGGCGCTGAAGTTATGCAGGCAGACCACCGAGTTGTTTCGCCAGTCGTAACGCAGCGCAAGCACGTCGTCGCGCGATGCCTTCAGAATCGCGAAGTCGCCCCAGCTTATCTCGGGCACTTCCTTGCGCATCCGGATCATTCTCTCCATCCAGTTCAGCAGCGAGTCCGGATCGCGGCGCTGGCTCGCGACGTTCACACGTTCGTAGCCGTAGGGTCCGCCAGAAATCACCGGGCAAACGGGACGCGCGTGCTTCGTGAAACCGGCATGCGGCTCCGTCGACCATTGCATCGGCGTTCGCACGCTTTCGCGCTCGGGCAGGCGCAGGTCGTCGCCCATGCCGATCTCATCGCCGTAGCGCACGACGGGCGTGCCCGGCAGCGTCAGCATCAGGCTGTACGCAAGCTCGAGCCGATGACGATCTCCGTCGAGCATCGGTGCAAGACGACGGCGAACGCCGCGCTTGTACAGTTGCATGTCCGGCTCCGGGGCGAACGCCGCGAACACGGCTTCGCGCTGCGCGGGCGATAGACGGCCAAGATCGAGTTCATCGTGGTTTCGCAGGAATACGCCCCACTGCGCGGTTGCGGCGCGCGATTTCGTCGCGTCGAGCGCGTTCTTCAGAGGCGTGGCGTCGGCGCACGCGAGCGCATGAAACGTGTTCTGATTGACCTGGAAGTTGAACATCATCTGCAATCGCTCGCCCGCGTCGCCGAAGTATTTCATGTCGGTGTCGGGCAGCACGTTCGCCTCCGCGAGAATGATCGCGTCGCCCTGACGCCATTGCAGGAACTCGCGAAACATACGCAGCATGTCGTACTGTTCAACGGGCCGCCTCACCTGTGCGCCCTTGGCGGCGATGACGAACGGGACCGCATCCATGCGAAAGCCCGAAACGCCGAGCTGAATCCAGAAGCCCATGATCTTCAGCAACTCCGCCTGCACGAACGGATTGGATGTATCGAGGTCGGGCTGAAACTCGTAGAAGCGGTGGAAGTACCACATGGCCGCTTCCTTGTCGTAAGTCCACGTCGTCTTTTGCACGCCGGGGAAGACCACGCCGTCCTTCGCGTTGGCCGGCCGCTTCTTCGACCAGACGTACCAGTCGCGATATTTCGAATCGGGATCGCGCCGCGCCTCACGGAACCACGGATGCTGATCCGACGTGTGATTCACGACGAGATCGATCATCACGCGCAACCCGCGTTGACGGCACGCGTGCGTGAACTCCGCGAAGTCGCCGAGCGAACCGTATCGCGGATCGACGTTGTAGTAATCGCTGATGTCATAGCCGTTGTCGCGGCCAGGCGACGGCTGGAACGGCATCAGCCAGATGGTGGTGATGCCGAGCCCCTGAAGATAGTCGAGCCGCCGCAGCAAGCCCTGAAAGTCGCCGACGCCATCGCCGTTCGCGTCCATGAACGTGCCGACGGACAGGCAATAGATGATCGCGTTCTTGTACCAGAGGTCGTTGACCATACCGATCGCGTGAAGTCGATGAAGGGCGAACCGGGACGGTGCGCCCCTGCATTGCTTATTGCATATGCTTATTGCTTCTTCGCGGCATCGACCTTCGCTTCGGCCGCTTTCTTGTTCGCGTCGTTCTGGGCTTCGACCTTGTTTTCATCGGCCTTGGCCTGCGCTACGTTCGCATCGTGGGCGGCGTCCTGCTTCTTCCTGTCGGCCTTCGCCTGGGCATCGTGCATCTTCTTGTTGGCCTTGCTCTGCGCGTTGGCCGCGTCGTTTCGCGCGCCCGATGCCTCCGCAGCCGTGGTCGCCTTCGCGCCCTTGGCGGCCTTCTTGTCGGCATCGGCCTGAGCGGAAGCCTTGTCTTCGTCCGCCGATGCCTGTGCCTTGGCCGCATCGCTCCGAGCTTCGGCCTTCTTCTTGTTCGCCGTCGCCTGCTCCTCCATCTTTTCGCTGTTTGCCTTCATTTGAGCCTTTTGCGCGTCCGAGGCATCTGCGGCGACTGCCGCGTGCTGAAACGCCGTCGTGGCGAGGAGTGTGGACGCGATAACAGCGATGAGCTTTTTCATGATCGATATCTCCCGTACATCTGTTTTTGAATGACTGCTCCCGACGCGGCGGGCTAACGGCATCGCCGATCAATGAAGTTCGCTTCAGAGTTCCGGGGGCACGTTGCGATACGTTGCGTCGTCCCGCTCGAAGCGTTGCCAATAGGGCGGCCGGCTGTAGTACCGGTGAATCGAGTCGGCCCACGAGCGATCTGCCATCGATGGCCACGCATCCTTGTCGAAGCCGGGTGCGCTCTTCACTTGTTCCGTGGTCGCTGAAATCCGAAAGCACTTGTTGTTGGTATCCAGCGTCAAGGCGCTCCATGGAATCGCGAGCAGCTTGTCGCCGATCCCAAGGAAGCCGCCGCTCGAAAGGACCGCATACGCGATGCGTCCGGATGTGACGTCTAGCATGATCTCCTTGATCTTGCCGACATCGTCTCCATCGGAACTCAGTACGTTGTTTCCATCCAGCGTGCTCGCGGCCATGACGTCGGGGCCCGGACCATCCGCGGTCTCGGCGCCTTTCCCGACAATGTTCATCTGGCTTGTATCGACTGACATGATTTGTCTCCCAATGAGCCGACGTTCGACATCGGCATGTCGTTATCGACGCAAAGAACGTTCCGCATATTGGGAGATTACTTTTGTACGACCGTCGGATGTTTCGCGACTGGATGCTTCTCAGTTCGCCGCGGGACGGACCGTTGCAGTCAGTGCTCCAGTCAGCGTGCCGTCACGCGAATGAGCCTTGCTGCCGGACCTTGATTGATGGGCGCGTCTGCGCGATCAGCGGCGACGCGCCACTTCGGGAACGTGCCGGAGCTGTCGACTTGCCACGCATCACCCGCTTCATCGACGTAGATCGCGCTCGCGCGTCCCTTGGCAGCCGATGTCCTGCGCGCACGCGGCGCATCGCGGTCGAATGACCGGCTGCCCAGCTCGTTGAAGACCGTCGCAAGCGGGCGGTCTGCCTGACCCGACTCGCTGAGCGGAGCGGCGAGCGGTCCTGCGGGCGCGCGCAGCACTGCTTCGGCAGGCTTGCGACCAGCGAGGATCGCGGAGAGCAGCACCGACGGACCAGTCCGGTCAGATGCTTCGGAAACCTTATCGTCTGCACGCTTCGCGGATGCCGCACCCGGTGAATCGAGCGTGAGCGGCTCGCTCGCGTTGTCGATCTGGACGACGAGGATGACGTGCCAGTCGTCCGGCGTGTTCCTGTAGCGCGGCGCGAGCGACACGAGACGCATGCGCGCGATGTCGAAGCCCGCGTCGCGCAGCAGCAGATATTTGGCGACGGCGAAATCCTTGCACACGCCGCTTTCGATGAAGAAACGCGCCGGCGCGTAGTAGCTGCCATCGGTTCCGTCGCGGTAGCGGATCTCGTTGACGAGCGCGTCGGCGAGCAGCGCGGCGGAGCGATCGCCGGTCTTTGCGCGCGCGGCCTTGACCTGCGCGACGAGCCGAGTCCATCCGGCGGGTTCGCGCATCTGATGGATGCGCAGCGCTTCGCGCAGGCGCTGCACGCGGCCGATCGCATCCGATGATGGCTCGAGCTTGCTGTCGGCAAGGGGCAAGAGAAAGATCAGGTCGCCGACCTGCGCGAGTTCCGGGCGCATCTTGCGGTTGGCTTCCCACCATGTGCCGGTGCGCAGGCGCTCGATGCCGGCTTTGAGCGCGTGAGGCGTGGCCGTATCGTCAGGAACCGCGACATGCGCGCCGGATGCGGCTACGTTCGCTGCGCCCGCGACGACGGGCAAAAGCAGCGCGGCTGCCAGCGAGCACTGGAGAAAGCAGACAAGCAGTCGGGCGAGTGGCATGGGCGGACTCCTGACAACCGTACCGCGCGCCAATGCGCCGGTGACTGGAAGCCGCTCATGCTGTTCAGTATCGATGGCAACGCGGGCTTTGAACCAACATTGCATGCGACGTGCCAATTTTTCAGTGGCACCCCAGATCGTTGATTAGACGAGACATTGCGATCGTGAACGGGAATGCCGCAAGTCCGCGGTGATGCCCGCCGACCAACTGCCGCGCGATATCTGTTGCCGTCGCGCGGACATTCCGGGCGCGCGCGCATAGACGTGGCGGCCAATCTGGCCCCGTCATCCATTCACGATAATTAATCCAAACCGAAATTTTTAATAACTTTCCCTTATATTTTTTCTCGCGCACGATGCTCACACTGTCCACTCTCGATACCACTTGGAGGAAAGCGCGGACGTAGCAGGAAACGACGGCACACCTCGATCGCGTGCCCGTCGAGCGAAATCGTTGCCTCAATACACGCGCCACTCGCGCGCGTCAATCGGCTTTCCCCCTGCACGCCCGTCTCGCAAACAAACCTGACGCATCGGCTTTTCAGCACGACATCAAGCGCCGAACGAGCGCAATGACACATAACGGAGACAGACATGGTGAGCGCAGATTCGACGGTGGCCGGGCAGTCGCACGGGCGTCGTCAGAACAGGTGGGTGCAGTTGGTCATCGGCATCGTCTGCATGGGGCTGGTCGCCAATTTCCAGTATGCGTGGACGTTGTTCGTCATGCCGATGGACGCAAAGCACCATTGGGGGCAAGCGGCGATTCAAACCGCCTTCACGATCTTCATCGTGACCGAAACGTGGCTCGTGCCTGTCGAAGGCTGGCTCGTCGATAAATTCGGACCGCGCCCGGTGGTGATGGGCGGCGCGATCTTCGCTGCGATCGGCTGGATCATCGACGCCCATGCCACCACGCTCATGCATCTGTACATCGCCGCAGTCGTTGCGGGCATCGGTGCCGGCTGCGTGTACGGTACATGCGTCGGCACGGCGCTCAAGTGGTTCCCGGACAAACGCGGTCTCGCGGCCGGCCTGACCGCGGCGGGCTTCGGCGCGGGCGCGGCCGTCACGGTGATTCCGATCTCGAACATGATCCAGAGCTCAGGCTACGAGCGTGCGTTCATGTTCTTCGGCATTCTGCAAGGCGCCGTCATATTCGTGCTGGCGCTGTTGCTCGTGCGGCCGAATCCGCCGAAAGGCATCGTGCCGGCCAAGCGCATCGTGGCGACCAAGATCGACTACACGACCGGACAGATGGTGCGAGCGCCCATCTTCTGGGTGCTCTATGCGATGTTCGTCGCGGTGGCGGCGGGCGGTGTGATCGCCACTGCGCAATTCGGGCCGATCGCCAAGGAATACGGCTTCGCAAGTTTGCCAGTGAGTCTGTTCGGCGCGACCTTGCCGCTGCTCGCGATGACCTTGTCCATCGACAATCTGTGCAACGGCTTCACGCGCCCGCTATGCGGTTTCATCTCGGACAAGATCGGTCGCGAAAACACCATGTTCATCATCTTCCTGGGCGAAGGCGTCGCGCTGCTGGGGTTGATGCAGTTCGGGCAGAACCCCTACATGTTCATGCTGTTCGCGGCGCTGACCTTCCTGTGTTGGGGCGAGATATTCTCGATCTTCCCGGCGACCTGCGCGGACACCTTCGGCAGCAAGTACGCCGCCGCCAATGCAGGAACGCTATACACGGCCAAGGGCACGGCTTCGATGATGGTGCCGCTCGCGTCGGTGCTCGCGTCGCTCGGTTCCTGGAACGCCGTGTTCATCGCTACCGCGATCACGTCGATCGCGGCGGGCGTGTGCGCGAAGTTCGTACTCGCGCCAATGCGTCGCCGATGGATAGAGAACACGGTCACGCAGGCTTCGCCGCAGTCCTATATCGACTTGCCCTTCCAGACCGACTGGACGGACGCGCCGAGCAAGTCGTCGACGCGATGAATCCCGCCTGCTGATACCGAAGCGACGCGTTTCAAGCGCACGCTGTCGCGCGTCCTCCGCAAGAGCTGCGCATTCGATTTGAAAAAAGAAAGGCCGCGTGACAGATGTCCGCGGCCTTTCTTTCTTTAGCGGCGCCGCGCCTGATCTGATGATCGTCAGCGCCTTGACACCGAAACATCTCATCTAAGGGTTCATCCCGATCCCGAACAGCAAACTAAGCTTTGACAAATTCTGTATCTAATATCTAGTATATCACCAACATAACCGGCCCTCTGGGGGAGACAAATGGCAGACGTACTCGAGGCAAGAACACAGGAAGCCGCCGAAGTTCAGGCGCCGCAATTGACCGACGGTTTCCATCTCGTCATCGACGCGTTGAAGCTGAACGACATCGATACGATCTTCGGCCTCGTCGGGATTCCCATCACCGACCTCGCGCGCCTCGCTCAGGCCGAAGGCATGCGTTTCATCGGCTTTCGCCATGAGCAGCATGCGGGCAACGCAGCCGCGATCGCGGGCTACATGACGCAGAAGCCGGGCATCTGCCTGACGGTGTCGGCACCGGGCTTCCTGAACGGACTCACGGCGCTCGCCAACGCGACCACCAATTGCTTCCCGATGATCCTGATCAGCGGTTCGAGCGAGCGTGAAATCGTCGATCTGCAGCAGGGCGATTACGAAGAGATGGATCAGCTTAACGCGGCGAAGCCGTATGCGAAGGCCGCCTATCGCGTGCTGCATGCGGAGGACATCGGCATCGGCATCGCGCGTGCGATCCGCGCGGCCGTGTCGGGCCGTCCGGGCGGCGTGTATCTCGATCTGCCCGCCAAACTGCTGTCGCAGACGATGGACGCGCTCAAGGGCCAGCAATCGCTCATCAAGGTGGTCGATGCCGCGCCGCGTCAGTTGCCGTCGCCGGATTCGGTGAAGCGCGCGCTCGACGTCATCAAGGGTGCGAAGCGTCCGCTGATCCTGCTGGGCAAGGGCGCAGCGTATGCGCAGGCCGACGCGCAGATTCGCGAACTGGTGGAGAAGAGCGGCATCCCGTATCTGCCGATGTCGATGGCCAAGGGCCTGCTGCCGGACACGCATGCGCAATCGGCGTCGGCTGCGCGGTCGTTCGTGCTGCAGGAAGCGGACTGCGTCGTGCTGATCGGCGCGCGTCTGAACTGGCTGCTCGCGCATGGCAAGGGCAAGACGTGGGGCTCGGCGCCGAAGAAGTTCGTGCAGATCGATATCTCGCCGACCGAAATCGACAGCAATGTCGCGATCGCCGCACCGCTGATCGGCGACATCGGTTCGTGCGTGGCGGCGCTCGTCGAGGGCATCGGCGCGGATTTCCCGAAGCCGTCCGTCGAATGGACGGGCGCGATCAACGAGCGCAAGAACAAGAACCTGGAGAAGATGGCCGCGACGCTCGCGAAGAATCCGTCGCCGATGAACTTCCACAGCGCGCTGCGCGCCATTCGCGACGTGTTGAAGACGCGCCCGGACATCAACGTCGTCAACGAAGGCGCGAATACGCTCGACTATGCGCGCAGCATCATCGACATGTACGAGCCGCGCAAGCGCTTCGATTCCGGAACGTGGGGAATCATGGGCATCGGCATGGGCTTCTCGATCGGCGCCGCGGTGACGAGCGGCAAGCAGGTCGTCGCGATCGAAGGCGATAGCGCGTTCGGCTTCAGCGGCATGGAACTCGAAACCATCTGCCGATACGACTTGCCCGTCTGCACCATCGTGTTCAACAACAACGGCGTGTATCGCGGCACCGATGTGAATCCGACCGGCGGCAAGGACGTCGCGCCGACCGTGTTCGTGAAGAACGCACGCTACGACAAGATGATCGAGGCATTCGGCGGCATCGGCTACAACGCGACGACGCCCGAAGAGCTCACGCATGCGCTCGAAGAAGCGATCAAGTCGGGCAAGCCGACGCTCATCAACGCAGTGATCGACGAAACGGCCGGCACGGAGAGCGGTCGCCTGACGAATCTGAACCCGCAAAGCGCGGCATCGAAAAAGTAACCAAGACTAGCCACCCAGGAGAAATTCGTGAGCAAGAAACCACTCGAAGGCATCAAGATCATCGACTTCACGCACGTTCAGGCGGGTCCCGCATGCACGCAGATGCTGGCCTGGTTCGGCGCCGATGTCATCAAGGTCGAGCGTCCCGGTTCCGGCGACGTCACGCGTAACCAGCTGCGCGACATTCCGGATGCGGATGCGCTGTACTTCACGATGCTCAACAGCAACAAGCGCTCGTTGACGCTCGATACGAAGCAGCCCGAAGGCAAGGAAGTGCTCACGAAGCTCATCAAGGAATCGGACGTGCTGGTCGAGAATTTCGGGCCGGGCGCGCTGGACCGGATGGGCTTCTCCTGGGAGAACATCAGCAAGCTGAATCCGAAGATGATCGTGGCGTCCGTCAAGGGCTTCAGCGACGGCCATCACTACGACGATCTGAAGGTCTACGAAAACGTCGCGCAATGCGCGGGCGGCGCGGCATCGACGACGGGCTTCTGGGACGGCCCGCCGACCATCAGCGCGGCGGCGCTCGGCGACAGCAACACCGGCATGCACCTCGCGATCGGCATTCTCACGGCGATCATCGGCCGCCAGCAAACGGGCAAGGGACAGAAAGTCGCCGTGTCGATGCAGGACAGCGTGCTCAATCTGTGCCGCGTGAAGCTGCGCGATCAGCAGCGTCTCGATCGCGTAGGCTATCTCGAGGAATATCCGCAGTATCCGCACGGCACGTTCAGCGACGTCGTGCCGCGCGGCGGCAATGCGGGCGGCGGCGGTCAGCCGGGCTGGGTGCTCAAGTGCAAGGGCTGGGAAACCGATCCGAACGCCTACATCTACTTCACGATTCAGGGGCACGCATGGGCGCCGATCTGCCGCGCAATCGGCAAGGAGCAATGGATCGAGGACCCGGACTACATGACGGCCGAAGCGCGCCAGCCGCATATTTTCGATATCTTCGGCAAGATCGAAGAATGGCTCGCCGACAAGACCAAGTTCGAAGCGGTCGATATCCTGCGCAAGTTCGATATTCCGTGCGCGCCGGTGCTGACGATGAAGGAACTCGCGAACGATCCGTCGTTGCGTGCGAGCGGTTCCATCGTCGAGGTCGATCACAAGGTGCGCGGCAAATATCTCACGGTCGGCAGCCCGATCAAGTTCTCGGACCTGAAGCCGGAGATCACGGGCTCGCCGCTGCTCGGCGAACATACCGAAGAAGTGCTGCTCGAACTCGGCTATAGCAAGGAGCAGGTAGCGCAAATGAAGGAAGCGCGAGCTGTCTGACGCGCTTGAAAAGGTAACCGCTGCCGTCCACGAAAGCCCAAGACGGCAGCGGCCCTTCAGAAATCAGTCTCGATCGATACCCAAGCATGGACGACACAATGACCCCCACGATCGACTATGAACAACTCGTCAATGCGATCGGCGATGCCGTGATCGTTTCGGATGCGAGCGGCGCGATTACGCTATGGAATCCGGCGGCGCAACGCATGTTCGGCTTCACCCAGAGCGAAGCTTTGGGGCAGTCGCTCGATCTGATCATTCCGGAGCGCCTGCGCGGTCGTCATTGGGACGGCTATCACAAGACGATGGCGACCGGCGAGACGCGCTATGGGCACGATCTGCTCAAGGTTCCCGCCGTCGATAAGGACGGACGCGCGATGTCGATAGCGTTCACCGTCGCGCTGCTGCATTCGCCGCAAGGCGAGCTGACCGGTATCGTCGCGATCATCCGCGATGAAACGGCGCGGTTTCAGGAAGAGCGTGCGCTCCGCAAGCGTATCGCCGAACTGGAGGCGAAAGTCGACGCCTGATGATTCAGCGATTCAAAGTATAAAAAGCACCATAGAGATAACGGCTCGCGTCCGCGCAACAAAAGGCGCATGAACGCAGCTCAAGGACGAAGCGGCCACCCATCCCACCGGCCGCTTCGCTCGATGCCCGTATACGCGGCTGACCGACCAGACACTGACCATTATTCGTATCTCGCGCCAGCTTTCTCGCTGATGCGAGGTTTGGCATGCTCGCCAGCCGAATGCAGGCGCGCGCCACTGAAGAATTGAAACCGTCGATTGGGAATTTAGTCATGCCAATGATGATTGCTGTGCCACGGGAACGCTTTCCCGGGGAGCGTCGCGTCGCGTTGACGCCGGAAGTAGTCGGGCATCTGCTGAAGCTCGGATTTGAAGTGAGCGTCGAGGCCGGCGCGGGCGAGCTTGCCGCATTCTCCGACGATGCCTATCGCGCTGCGGGTGCGCGAATCGTGGAGAATGCGCCGTCGCTCTATGCGGACGCGCATATCGTCGTGAAAGTGCGTGCGCCTTCCATTGCGCCCGTGGGCGATGAAGTCGAGTTACTGCGCGAAGGATCGACGCTCATCAGTTTCATCTGGCCGGCGCAGAACGAAGCGTTGTTGACGCGCCTCTCTGCGCGCAACGTCACCGTGCTCGCGATGGACTGCGTGCCGCGCATCTCGCGCGCTCAAAAGCTCGATGCTTTGAGTTCGATGGCCAACATGGCGGGCTATCGCGCGGTCATCGAAGCGGCGCACCAGTTCGGCCGCGGCTTCATGGGACAGATCACGGCGGCGGGCAAGATCGCGCCCGCGAAAGTGATGGTGATCGGCGCGGGCGTCGCGGGACTGGCGGCGATCGGCGCGGCGCGCAGTCTCGGCGCGATTGTCCGTGCTTTCGATACGCGGCCCGAAGTGCGGCAGCAGGTGGAAAGCATGGGCGCCGAGTTTCTCGAACTGGACTACGTCGAGGACGGCAGCGGCAGCGGCGGCTACGCGAAAGAGATGAGCGCCGAATTCATCGCGGCTGAAATGGCGCTGTTCGCCGCGCAGGCAAAAGACGTCGACGTCATCGTGACGACCGCGCTGATTCCGGGCAAGCCCGCGCCGAAACTGATCACCGCCGACATGGTGCGCAGCATGCGCCAAGGCAGCGTGATCGTCGACATGGCGGCGGAGCAGGGCGGCAACTGCGAGCTGACGCGGCCGGGCGAGGCGGCATCGATCGAAGGCGTCACGATCGTCGGCTATACGGATCTGCCATCGCGCATGGCAACGCAATCGAGCCAGTTGTACGGCACCAATCTGCGGCATCTTCTGACCGATCTGACGCCGCAGAAGAACGGCGAAATCACGCTCGATACCGATGACGAAGTGATGCGCGGCGTCACCGTCGTGCTGCGCGGCGAGGTGAAATGGCCGCCGCCCAAGAAGCCGGAGCCCGCGATTGCGCCGCCCGCTGCCGCAAAGCCCGCTGCAACGATTGCCGTGACCATCGAACAGAAGCGTCGCGCGGGATGGATCGGCGTGGCCGGGCTCGTCATCGCGGCTGCGTTGCTTGCCGCGCTCGGCGCCGTTGCGCCGCCTGCGTTCGTCGCGCACTTCACGGTGTTCGTGCTGGCGATCTTCGTCGGCTTTCAGGTCGTGTGGAACGTGACGCCCGCCTTGCACACGCCGCTGATGAGCGTGACCAACGCGGTCAGCGGAATCATCGTGACGGGGGCGCTGCTGCAGGTCGGCACGCCGCATCATCTGGTCGCGATTCTCGCGGGCCTCGCGATCCTCGTCGCGACAATCAATATCGCTGGCGGCTTTCTCGTCACTCAACGCATGTTGAACATGTTCCAGCGCTAAGGAGATCGACATGCAAACTGGAATCGGAAGCATCGCCTATCTGGCGGCGAGTGTGCTGTTCATCCTGAGCCTGCGCGGGCTCAGTCATCCATCGACGGCGCGGCGCGGCAATCTCTATGGCGTCGCCGGCATGGCGATCGCGATCGTCACCACGCTCTGGCTCAACGGCGGGGAAGCGTTGCCGGCCGTCGCCGCGCTGATGGCGATCGGCATCGCGGGCGGCGCGATCCTCGCGCGGCGCGTCGAGATGACGCAAATGCCGCAACTCGTCGCGGCATTGCATAGCTTCGTGGGTCTCGCGGCCGTGCTGGTCGCCATTGCGAGCTACCTGTCGCCGGCAGCCGGCGCGGAATCGGACAGCGTGGCGCAGTCGGTCCACAACGTGGAGATCTATCTCGGCGTGTTCATCGGCGCGGTAACGTTCACGGGGTCCATCGCCGCGTTTCTGAAGTTGCAGGGCGTGGTAGGCGGCAAGCCGTTGCTGCTGCCGATGCGGCACACGCTGAATCTCGTCGGCGTGTTCGCGTGCATCGCGCTCGGCTATGTGTTCCTGACAGCGCCCGACGCCGATGTGGGCATCAGCTCGCTCTTGACGATGACCGTCATCGCCGCGCTGATCGGCGTGCATCTGGTGATGGCGATCGGCGGCGCGGACATGCCGGTGGTCGTGTCGATGCTGAACAGCTATTCGGGCTGGGCCGCCGCCGCGACGGGTTTCATGTTGAGCAACGATCTGCTGATCGTGACCGGCGCGCTGGTCGGGTCGAGCGGAGCGATTCTGAGCTACATCATGTGCCGCGCGATGAACCGCAAGTTCCTCTCCGTGATTCTCGGCGGATTCGGCACGGCGACCTCGACCGCTTCGAAGACGATCGAGGGTGAAGTCGCGCCGGTCACGGTCGATGAAGTCGGCTCGCTGCTGCGCGATGCGTCGGAAGTCGTCATCGTGCCCGGTTACGGCATGGCGGTCGCGCAGGCTCAGGCGACGATCAGCGAGATCACGAAGAAGCTGCGCAGCAAGGGCGTGAACGTGCGATTCGGCATTCATCCGGTGGCGGGCCGCTTGCCGGGGCACATGAACGTGCTGCTCGCGGAGGCGAAGGTGCCCTACGACATCGTCCTGGAGATGGACGAGATCAACGACGACTTTTCCAACACGGATGTCGTGCTGGTGATCGGCGCAAACGACATCGTGAATCCTGGCGCGCTGGAGGATCCGGGCAGTCCCATCGCCGGGATGCCCGTGCTCGAAGTGTGGAAGGCGCGCACCGTGGTCGTGTCCAAACGAAGCATGGCGGCAGGCTACGCCGGCGTCGACAATCCGCTCTTCTATAAGGAAAACACGCGGATGCTCTTCGGCGATGCGAAGGGCAGTGTCGATGCGTTGCTAAGTCATCTTGGCGCTTGAGATAGGGGTTTAAACGATGAAGATCTGTGTGTATGGCGCCGGAGCGATCGGTGCATATATGGGCGCGCAACTGGCGTCGGCGGGCGCGGACGTGAGCTTCGTTGCGCGTGGTCCGCATCTCGCGGCGATGCAGGAAAACGGTGTACGGCTGCAAATCGATGGCGGGGAACGTGTCGTCAAGGTCAGATGCGCGTCGGATCCGCGCGAGCTGGGTCTGCAAGACTACGTGATCATCGCGTTGAAAGCGCATTCCGTGCCGGGCGTCGTCGGCCAGATCCAGACTTTGCTCGGACCAGAGACGGCTATCGTCACGGCCGTCAACGGCATTCCGTACTGGTACTTCTACAAGCATGGCGGCGAGTTGGAAGGCTCCACGCTCGACAGCATCGATCCCGGCGCGAAGCAATGGAACGCGCTCGGACCGGAGCGTGCGATCGGTTGTGTCGTGTATCCGGCGGCGGAAGTCGTCGCGCCGGGCGTGATCCGCCATGTGTACGGCAAGAAGTTCCCCATCGGCGAACCGAATGGAGCGCGCAGCGAGCGCGTTCAGAAGCTGCATGAAATCATGAGCGCGGCGGATCTGGATGCGCCCATTCGCGAGCGTATTCGCGATGAAATCTGGCTGAAGCTCTGGGGCAACCTCTGCTTCAATCCGATCAGCGCATTGACTCATGCAACGCTCGATGTCATTACGAGCAATCCGGCCACGCGCGCCGTGTCGAAAGCGATGATGCTGGAGGCGAAAGCGATCGCGGATCGCTTCGACGTGCATTTCCGTGTCGATGTCGAAAGACGTATCGATGGTGCGGGTGCGGTCGGCGCGCACAAGACGTCGATGCTCCAGGATCTCGAGGCCAACCGGCCGATGGAAATCGATCCGCTCCTTACCGTTGTCCAGGAAATGGGGCGTCTCGTCGGGCAGGCGACACCGACGATCGATACGGTGCTCGCGCTCATCAAGCTGCGAGGACAGATGGCGGAGCCTTCGCTTCAATCGGCGGGACAATCGACGCCCGTGGCCGAGAAGTCTTCGCGGACGGGCCTGGCAGCAGTAGCCAGCGCGTAATTGCAGCGTAGCAACACGTCGGGCAGGCGTGCCCGGCGTTTCAAGGCGCGAGTGCGTTCGAGAATCGCGGGTCGCCGAGATACGCGACATTGAAGCGAAACCACGGCGAAACGATGTTCGCGTGCGCGGAAAAAATCGTCCCCGGCGCGAGGATCACGTGCTTGCCGAGCATCTCCTTCGCGAACGCTATCGAATCGTCGTGCGCGGGCAAACGCGCCCATAGATAAAGACTCTGATCGCTGACCTTGAAGATGGTCGCGCCAAGACGCGTCAACGCTTCGACGCCCGTCGCCGTCGCGCGTTTGAGGCGGTCCTGCAAGCGGTTCGTGTGACGCAGAAAGTGTCCGTCGCCGACGATCGCATCGAGCGTGCGCTCGCAGTATTCGCTGCTGCTTACGTGCGTGAGCATCTTCACGTCGGCGAGATCGCTGGCGAGATCGGCATCGCAGGCGAGAAAGCCCACGCGCAGCGCCGCCGACACCGACTTCGAAAAGCTGCCGATATAAATCGTGCGCCGCAATTGATCCAGCGCGCTGATGCGCGTCGCCGAGCGCGGCTTGAGATCGGCGAGGGCGTCGTTCTCGACGACGATCAGATCGTGCGCTTCCGCCAGTTGCAGAACGCGGTGCGCCTTCGCCGCGCTGATGTCCGTGGCGGTCGGATTGTGTCCGACCGATTGCGTGAAGAAGAGCCGCGGCCGATGCGTCTTGAGCCGCTCCTCCAGCGCCGCGATATCCGGCCCGTCGACCGCGCGCGGCACGCCGACGATATTCGCGCCCGACAGCTTCAGCTTGCCGAACAGCGCGTAATAGCCGGGATCGTCGACGAGCACGGTGTCGCCCGGGCGCACGAAGTAACGCACGACCATGTCCATCGCCTGATTCGCGCCGTGCGTGAGGACGATCTGTTGCGGCGCGGCTTCGATCTCATAGCCGGCGAGCTTTTGCTGCAGATGCTGACGCAAGGGCAGATAGCCGAAGCGGCTGCCGTAACGAAACAGCGACGCGACACCGGTTCGCACCACGCGCTGGTGGAAGTGATCGAGCCGCGTCTCTTCGAGCCATGCGACGGGCGGAAATCCCTCACCGAGATTGAGAAAGTCCGGCTTGCTCTGCAACTGTTCGCGCATGAGCCAGACCGAATCCATCGCGCGATCGAGCGTCGGCGCATCTTCGTCATGCTGCTGCGGCTTCGCCACGCTCGCGACGTAAAAGCCCGCGCCGCGTCGCGGCTCGATGAGACCGTTCGCCGTCAGCATGTCGAACGCGCTGATGACGGTGTTTTTTGCGCAGCCGTTCGCCTCAGCGTATTCCCTGATCGACGGGAGTTTGTCGCCCGCGCGCAGCACACCTTCGGTGATCTGTCTGGCGAGATTGTCCGCGAGTGTCGCAGACAGGCTGGGCTTCTCATGCCGCATCGTATCGACCTGTTCTGAAAATGATCCTGCTGTCATGGGTACAGCAAGGTCACTGTTTGTCGGAATTGTACCTTTGAAATGGGTACAGTCAGCCTATTATTCGCTCACCCGGTGCGTTGCTGCAAGCATCGAAAGCGAACACTCACGACACACATCCAGACAGAAGAGGAAGACACATGATCGATTCGAAGTTGCCGAACTTCCGCGCGATGTCGCCCGCGCAACGCCTCTCGCACATCGCGCAGGCAGCGGACCTCGACGACGCCGAGCACGCGCTCCTCGCGAAACCCGGCGCGCTGCCGCTCGAAACCGCGAACGGCATGATCGAAAACGTCGTCGGCACGTTCGAATTGCCGATGGCGGTGGCGGGCTACTTCCAGATCAACGGCCGCGACGTGCTGGTGCCGATGGCGGTCGAAGAGCCGTCGATCGTCGCCGCGGCGTCGTTCATGGCGAAGCTCTCGCGCGAGGCGGGCGGCTTTCGCACCTCCAGCACCGGGCCGTTGATGCGCGCGCAAGTGCAGATCGTCGGCGTGTCGGACCCGTATGGCGCGCGGCTTGCGATTCTCAAGCATCGCGACGAGCTGATCGAAATGGCGAACGCGCGCGACAAGGTGCTGATCGGTCTCGGCGGCGGCTGCCGCGACATCGAAGTGCACGTGTTTCCGGACACGCCGCGCGGCGCGATGATCGTCGCGCATCTGATCGTCGACGTGCGCGACGCAATGGGCGCGAACACCGTCAACACGATGGCCGAAACCGTCGCGGGCCGCATGGAGGAAATCACGGGCGGCAAGGTGCGTCTGCGCATCCTGTCGAATCTCGCGGATCTGCGCCTCGCGCGCGCGCAGGTTCGCTACAGTGCGGCCACGCTGCAAACGAAGGAATACGCGGGCGAGGACGTGATCGCCGGCGTCGTCGATGCGTATCTGTTCGCGGCGATCGATCCGTACCGCGCCGCCACGCACAACAAGGGCATCATGAACGGGATCGATCCGGTGATCGTCGCGACGGGCAACGACTGGCGCGCGGTCGAGGCGGGCGCGCACGCGTACGCGAGCCGCGGCGGGCGCTATACGTCGCTGACGACGTGGGAAGTGGCGAACGACGGCGACCTCGTCGGCACGATCGAAATGCCGATGCCCGTCGGACTCGTCGGCGGCGCGACGAAGACGCATCCGCTCGCGCGTCTCGCGTTGAAGATCATGAACGTGGGCTCGGCGCAGGAACTCGGCGAGATCGCCGTCGCGGTCGGTCTCGCGCAGAACATGGGCGCGTTGCGTGCGCTCTCGACCGAGGGCATCCAGCGCGGCCACATGGCGCTGCACGCGCGCAACATCGCGCTGGCAGCGGGCGCGAGTGGCACGGATATCGACTGGGTCGTGAAGAAGATGGTCGCCGCGCGCAACGTGAGCGTCGATTACGGCATGAGTCTTCTGCAAGGGCCGCGCGATGAATGAGCTGCCGAAGCGCGTACGCATCGTCGAAGTCGGTCCGCGCGATGGCTTGCAGAACGAGCCGTCGCCCGTATCGGCCGATGTGAAGGCCGAACTCATCGAGCGCCTGATCGATGCGGGCGTGCGCTATGTCGAAGCGGCCTCGTTCGTATCGCCGAAATGGGTGCCGCAAATGGCCGATGGCGCGCACGTGCTCGAACGCGTGCGCGACAAGGCGCGCGCCACGCACACGACGCTCGCCGCGCTCGTGCCGAACATGAAGGGCCTCGACGCCGCGCTCGCATCGCATGTCGATGAAATCGCGGTCTTCGCGGCGGCATCCGAATCGTTCTCGCAGAAGAACATCAACTGTTCGATCGACGAAAGCATCGCGCGCTTCGAACCGGTGATCGCGGCGGCGCGCGAGGCGAACGTACGCATTCGCGGCTATGTATCCTGCGTGCTCGGATGCCCGTTCGAAGGCGAGATTGCGCCGCAAGCCGTCGCGCGCGTCGCAAGGAAGCTCTTCGACATGGGCTGCTACGAGATCAGTCTCGGCGATACCATCGGCGCGGGCACGCCGCGAAAAACCCAGGCGATGCTCGACGCGTGCATCGAACACATTCCCGTCGATGCGCTCGCCGGTCACTTCCACGATACGTGGGGCATGGCCGCCGCGAACGTGCACGCGGCGCTGCAACGCGGCGTCGCGGTGTTCGATGGCTCGGTATCGGGCATCGGCGGATGTCCGTATTCGCCGGGCGCGACGGGCAACGCCGCAACGGAGGACATCGTCTATTTGTGCGAGGGCATGGGCATCGAGACGGGCATCGATCTGAACGGACTTGTGCAAGCGGGCGCGTTCATTTCGACGGCATTGAAGCGCGAAACGTCATCGCGCGTGGCGCGCGCACTCGAGGCCAAGCGTCAGCGACAAGAAAAGCAGTGCATCTGATCACTCCATTCAAGGAGGAGACATGGAACAGCAACTCGCCGCGCACGAGCGCGGCCGGGCGCTCTCGCAAAGCGCCGAAACGACGGAGTATCAGCTCGTCGAAATATGGGGCGATACCGTCGATACGCGGCATCTCGCGTGGTCGGTCGTGCTCGGCATCGCGATCAGCTACGGCGCGTTCGCCATCGCGAATCGCGTGCTCGCCGCTTATGTGCCCGATGCCGCGATGGCCCGCGCTTACGCGATGCTCGTCGGCCTCGCCGGATGCCTGATCGCGGGCGCGGTCTGCGCGAAGCTCTTCAAGCCGAAGCGCGAAGTGGTCGAGGAAGCGCACGGCGCGGCGGGCCGCGAGGAAGTGCTGAAGCAGCTCGCGAACGAAGCGGGCGGACTCGGTCGCGTCGCGGACCTGCCGCCTTCGGTCGTCGCGGAAATGAAGGAGCTCGGTTTGTACGAGCTTTTCGCCGAATATGAACAACGCGATGAACAACGCGAAGGAGCGCGCTGATGGAACCGTTCGTCACTCAACTGCTCGTCGCGCTCGGCATGGGACTCATCGGCGCGATCGTGTTCTCCGGCATCGGCCTCATTTCGGGCACCGATGAAACCACGACGCTCGCGCCGCTCACCTTGCTCGTCGTGCTGCTCGGCGTGCCGCCCGTCGGCGTATTTTCCTTCTTCATGGCGGGCGCGGTGTCGAAGCACATGACGCACGCGATTCCGACCGCCTTGCTCGGCATTCCCGGCGACACGCTCGCCACGCCCCTGCTGCAACAGGCGACGATGCTGCGCAACCTCGGCGTGCCGCATATCGCCCTGCGCAAGATGATCTCGGGCGCGATCGTCGCGGCGTTCGTCGCCGTGCCGCTCGCGGTGCTGTTCGCCGTGCTGCTCGCGCCGTTCGGGCCGGTCATCACGAAGGCCGCGCCGTGGGTGTTTCTCGCGGCATCGGTCGCCATTGCGTTCTTTTCGTCGGGACGATGGGCTTCGGTGTTTCTGCTCGTGCCGTTCGTGCTGGTGATCGTCGGTCTTCAGGCGCTCACGGGCAAATACGGCGTGAAGCTCTCGGTGAGCTACTTCCTCGGCATCGCGATCGGGCCGCTCATCGCCGATCTGTTCTCGATACTCTCGCCCGCCGATCGCGCCCGCATGCGCCGCGAACGCGTCCGCACGTTCTCGCTCGCGCCCGACGTGAAGGGCTGGAGCGGCTACTTCCCCAATCCGATGAAAGTGCTCGACGGCCAGCAACGGGGCTGGGTCGCGGCCACCGCGGCGATATCGAGCGCGACATTCGTGTTCAGCCCGGTCGCGATGACGGTCGTGCTCGGCGAACTCGTCGGCTCGCGTGTGAAGCATGCGTATCATCGCCTGACGACGGTGATCTCCGCGCGCAACGGCGTGACCGAAGCGACTTACATCGCCGAAGCGCTGATTCCGCTGATCGCGTTCGGTCTGCCGCTGAGTCCTGTCGCGGCGGGACCGGCCGCGCCGCTATTCAACGCACCGCCGCGCTTTTTCGTCGATACGGCGACGGGCCACATCAACAATCTGCATACGTTGATGACGACGTGGCAGTTCCTCGGCTTCGGCTTGCTCGCGGTCGTGCTCGCGGCGCTCGTCGCGTATCCGCTGTCGATGAACTACGCGCATCGCGCGGCGTCGTTCGTCGCGAGGAAGCTGAGTCACGAGGCGATCATCGCGACGTTCGTCGGTCTGATCGTCGTAATCAGCGTGTGGGAAGGGCAACTGCTCGGTCTGCTCGTGATTCTGAGCGTGGGCTTGCTCGGCGGATTGCTGTCGCGCAACTTCGGCTTCAATACCGGCGTGCAGTTCATGGGCTATTACACGGCGGTGTTGAGCGTGCCGGCTTTGACGAAGGCCTTTGGCGCGTGACGCGGTGCGCGCTGCGTTTCGTTATCCGACCGGCGGCAACCGGTCGGACGCCGCCGATCGAGGGCGCAAAGGCGACCGCTCACTGTCGGCGCGGATGTTCGAGAAAGAATCGCAGCATTTCGGCACTGGCGTCGGGGCCGGACGGATCGGTATAGCTTCCGCTTGACGAGCCACCGGACCACGCATGCGGCGCGCCGTGGATGATCCAGAGTTCTGCATCCACCCCGGCTTGCGACGTCATGTGCCGGACCGTATGTTTGCGCGCCCGGCCGTCACCGCTCGACGCGCGGGCGGGTGTCGCTTCGCTCGCAGAAAACTCGCGTACCAGTTCGTTGGCGTTCGAAGGATGCACGGTAGCATCGGCATCGCCGTGAAAGACGATCAGCGGGCATTGCGACGCCTGCGCGTGATGAATGTCCGCCCGGCCGGCTTTGCGCGCCTTGGATCGGGCCTTGCCACCGCGCATGGCCGCCAGCGCCGATGGCAAGTCGTGCGCGCATCCCACGGGCAGGCCCGAGTGAATGCCTGCTGCCGCGTAAAGGTCGGGATAGGTTTGCGCCACGATCGCCGCCATTGCGCCGCCGGCCGAAAGCCCTGCAACGAAGACGCGTTTCGGATCGACGTCGTGATCGGCCATCACCTCTCGCGTGATGCCCGCGATCAGCGACGGCTCGCCGTGGTCGCGCTGCTGGTCGCCGTGCCTGAACCAGTTCCAGCATTTCGACGTATTCGCGTTCTGCGGCTGGATCGGATAAGCGACGATAAAGCCGTGCGTTTCGGCGAGCGCGTTCATCCGCGTGCCGGATGCGAAGTCGTCGGCGTCCTGAGTGCAGCCGTGCAGCATGACGATCAGCGGTAAAGGATCGCGACGTGAATGAGCGGGAACGTAGACCTTGTAATCGCGTTGACCGGCGGCGCCGACATAACGACGCGTGCTGAAGTGCCCGCGATCCTGCACGTCCGGATCGGTCCGCGTCTTGCCGGCGTGGCGCCGGGGTTGCAAGAGATCGGCGAATCGCGCGGTCGTCGTGTCGTCCTGCGGGTTAGGGTGCGCGGTTGCCGTGTCCGTCCGTTCGCCGCGCATGGCGCGTTTGACGATTTCCGCGGCCGCGGCGGGATCGTTGCTGCGAAAGAGCGCGAATGCCTCTTTCATCGAGTCCAAAAAACCTTCGTTGAGTTTCATGTTTATTCCGTTAGCGGGAAGGCGTCAGGCGCATCAGCGGATTCGATCCGCCAATGCGGCCTTGACTGCCGGTGACGCATGGAGCGCGCCTCGAACCAGAATCGAGTCGATCGCTGCCAGCGCGAGTTCGGGGGAGACGTCCATGGCAATGCTCGCCAAACCGAGCACCTGAATCCGCAGACGCTGATTGGCCGCGCATGCCGCCTCGAGATCCTGTTTCGAAAAATGCTGAAGGCCGAGCACGAGTTCGCGGCGCGTCACGGTGTCCTTCACAGCCGGCGCATGAATCGACAACTGATTGCGGATGGCCGTGCGGATCAGATCCGTCCGGTTCGAGTAAAAGCCTTCCTCGACGAGCAGATCGATCTGGCCCAAGTCGACCGGACCGAGATTGATGGTGATTTTTTCGGTTTCGCTGCCTCGCGAGCGATCCGGCACTTCTTTTGCCATAGTGTGAAAAACCTCCCGTTACCATCCATGTGGATGGTTATAGGAGGATTTCAAGAGAGCGTCAACGATGATTTTTGCGATTTAGCGCAGACGCGATCGCGACTCAGACGCGCGCCCAGCAACCCGATTCCGGGCACACGGCGGTTCGTGAGCCGTTCAGCCAGACTTGCGCTTCCTCGAGTTGCAGCGCGTTCGAGCGGTCGCTATCGAAGACGACGTTCAGCGCGTTTCCGATATCGGCGTCTTCGATGGGAAGTTCCCACGTCAGGAAAATCTGGGTGAAGTCGTGGTCCGGGGGGAAGTCGGCGGCGCAGAAGCGGTCGCTGTCGCGCTGAATGACGCCGTGAGGCTGGACCGTATCGAAGATCACGGCCGTTCCCCTCGTCAGCGCAATGCGTTGTCCGATAGCGGGGAAGTGCAAGTCCAGACCTTTGTCTTCGCTCAGGAAGAGATTGCAAAAAGCGGCGCCGCCATACTGCTCGCCGTCATGGTGATACCTGGCGCCACGACAGGCCATCAACGCCATGTCGCTATCGTCGAGCACCGCGGGAAGCCCCAGCGCGCCGGTCCAGTCGGACATGGCCTGCACGCAGCGTTTGTAATCCGGCCAGCGAAATTGCGTCCGCGCGAGATGCATCGGCTCGACATCACCGGGTTGCAGCGCGAGACGCGTCGTGGTTTCTCTCTGCCAATTCGCGAGCATCGACGCGGGAGGCGCAGGCAGATCGAGCGTGCCGGATAGAACGATGTCACTGACGCGACGACTGCGGATCGCGTCGCCGCTCCAGAAGAAAGAAGTCAGCATGTCTCGCATTGGGCAGGACTTTCGGAGCTAAAAAGAAATGTTCGCGGCGCATAATACGGCCTTGTCACATCTCAGCAGCATTCGACATGATAACTTTGACCGGGGAAGACGGCCCTGACGCACTGAAGGACGACATCGAGGCTATCGGCCGCGTGAGTGCCGTGGGCTCGATGCTCAAGGCGATTTGCGAAAGAACATCGATGGGCTACGCCGCGGTCGCGCGCGTGACAGACAATACATGGACAGCGTGCGCCGTTCACGACGACATTGGCTTCGGTCTGGAAGTCGGCGGTCAACTCGATCTGAAGACGACGCTATGCTTCGAATCGCGAGAAGCGCGCGAATCGATCGTCATCGATGACTTCGGGAACGATCCGCGTTACTGCGGTCATCACACGGCCAGAATCTATAACCTTCAAAGTTATATCTCCGTGCCGATCGTTCTATCCAACGGCCGGTACTTCGGCAATCTATGCGCGATCGATCCGCGTCCGCGCTATCTGTCCGATGTCCGCACGGTCTGCATGTTCGAGGCGTACGCCAAGCTCATCGCGCTTGAGCTCGAACTGGAGGAGAACCGCTCTGCGTCGGCAACTGCGCTATCGCACGCGCGCGAGGCCGCGGAATTGCGTGAGCAGTTCATCGCCGTTCTCGGACATGACCTTCGCAATCCGCTAACAGCGGTGCATTCGATTGCCGAATATCTTTCGATCAAAGGTGGAACCACCGAGATCACTCAACTCGGATTGCGATTGAAGGCGGTCGCCGGCCGAATGGCGGGTTTGATCGACGATGTAATGGACTTCGCGCGCGGACGCCTGGGCGCCGGACTGGGCGCCCACATCGCGCCGGTGCCCGATCTCGGCAAGCTTTTGCGCGATATCGTTTCCGAGGCAAAGGCGGGTCATCCCGGCTTGATGATAGAAGACAGCATCGCCATTGAAGGAACCGTCCACTGCGATTCGGTTCGTATGCAGCAGCTATTGTCCAATCTGTTAGGCAATGCAATCACGCATGGCGCGGCGGACTTGCCTATTACCGTAAATGGGAAAGTCGAGGCCGGTAACTTGATCATCGCCGTGAAGAACGGTGGCGATGCCATTGCGCCCGAGGACATCAGGAAAGTGTTCGAGCCATATTGGCGGCCCGCCGATCAACCGCGAGGCGGGGGTCTCGGTCTCGGTCTTTTCATCTGCAAGCAAATCGTGCAGGCTCACAATGGCGATCTGCAGGTATCGTCATCGCTCGCCGATGGCACATGTTTCACTGCAATCATCCCCGTTCGGCAAGTGTGACGTCGGGATCCGCTGATGCCGGCGTCGAGACGATAACCTCTCAACTGCCGTAAGGATCGAACTGGAAATACCTGGCTGCGAGTTGTTTATAGGTGCCGTCGGCGAGCATGTCGGCGATCGCCTTGTTCATCTTTTCCTTCAGTTCGATATCCGACTTGCGGATTCCAATGCCCGCGCCGTTGCTCGCATAGACATTGCCGCCGGTGAACTTGAAACCGGCGCCTTGCGGCGTTCTCAGGAATCCGTACTCGCCGACGGCTGCATCGGTGAAGCAGCTATCGAGACGGCCTGCGGCGAGATCCGCGAATACCTGATCGAAATTCGGATAAGAAACGACGCGCGCGCCGGCGGGCGCCCAATGTTCCTTCGCATAGGATTCGGGAACGGTGCCCTGCTGGACACCGATCGATCTTCCTTTCAGCGATTCCGCGGTGGGTTCGAGGTTCGTGTCTTTACGCACGATCAGTTTGTTCGGCGTCTTATATAACCTCGATGTGAAATCGATCACCTGTTTGCGTTTGTCGGTAATCGACATGGACGCGAGAATGGCATCGAATTTCTTGGCCTGAAGCGCGGGAATCATGCCATCGAAGTCGTTCTGAACCCATTCGCATTTTGCGTGCATGCGCTTGCAGATTTCGGTCCCGAGATCGATGTCGAATCCGACGAGCTTGCCGCTGGAGTCGCGCGATGAAAACGGCGGATGCGACGGATCCACGCCGTATCGAAGCGTCGACGCATCCTGAGCGCTTGCATACGATGAGGTGAAGGCGGCCGCGCAAAACAGCAGGGTCGACACGAATCGTTTCATTACAGAAGTCTCCGGCTGATGATCTTGTTGTCGATAAAGAGAAAGAAAAGCTATGCCGCGGACAGAAACCTTCGGAGTCGGCTGCTTGCGGAATTGGCGAACAGGTCCGCCGGTTTTCCTTGCTCTTCGATTCGTCCTTCATGCAGAAAAATGATCTCGCTGGAAACATTGCGGGCGAAGTTCATCTCATGCGTCACCACGATCATCGTCCGTCCTTCCGCCGCGAGTTTCTGCATGACCTTCAACACTTCGGACACGAGTTCGGGATCGAGAGCGGAAGTCGGCTCGTCGAAAAGCAGAACGTCGGGATCCATCGTCAGTGCGCGGGCGATTGCGACGCGCTGTTGCTGGCCACCCGAGAGATGCGCGGGGTAACGGCCGGCGATATCGACGCCCAAACCGACCTTGTCGAGATTGGCCCGGCCATATTCTTCGGCTTCGCGCCGACCGAGTCCGAGTACGTGAACCGGCGCATGAATCACGTTTTCGAGCACCGTCATATGCGGCCATAAGTTGAAGTGCTGAAACACCATCGCGAGCTTGGACCGTATGCGCCGCAACTGATGTTTGTCGACCGGCTTAAGCGTGCCCGTTCTGTCCTGCTTCATGCGGATTTCGGTCTGATTGACGAAGATGCGGCCCGCCGACGGATGTTCGAGCAAGTTCATGCAGCGCAAGAGCGTGCTTTTGCCCGAGCCCGACGAGCCGAGAACGCTGATGACGTCGCCGGCGCGCGCGCTGAGCGACACGCCTTTCAGCACTTCGTGCGTACCGAAGCTTTTGTGAAGATCGGCGACCACGACTTTTTCAGGTGAACGCGACGAATCGATGCAGACATCGTTAGTCATTTTTGCGGTGTCAGGTAAGCGAGCCAACGGTTTTCCGCCTGGCGAAAGAGCCAGACCAGCGAAAAGGTGATCGCGGAATAGAGCAGAAACGCAATGCCGAATGCGGCGAACGATTGATAGGTCGCGGAATTCACGTCGCGCGCCACTTTCAGCAGATCCGGCACGGTTGCGGCGAACGCAACGGAAGTCGAATGGAAGACCAGAATGACTTCATTGCTATAACTCGGTAACGAGCGCCGCAGCGCGGAGGGGAGAATGACGTGCAGATAAAGCTGCAACGTCGACATTCCCGCGGCCACGCCGGCTTCGATCTCGCCCGCAGGCGTGGCCTTGATCGCGCCGGCGAAAATCTCGGTCGTATAGGCGCATGTATTCAATGCGAACACGAGTAGCGAACAATGCATTCCGTCCCGAAAGAACGCGTTCGTGAGCTCGTGATTACGAATCACGTCGAGGCTGAACACGCCTGTATAGCAAAGCAGTAACTGAACGAATAGCGGTGTGCCGCGAAACAGATAGGTGTAAAGCCAGACCGCGCGCGACAGGAAACGGTTCGCGGAACTGCGCGCGATGGCCATCGGCACCGCCAGTGCGGATCCGAGCACGACGGAGAACAGCAGCAGCCAGATCGTGACGATCAATCCGGTGAACTGATAGCCGTCGGTATAAAGATAGTGCCGCCAGTATTCGCGGAAGATGTCGATCATACGTTCACCTTGCGCACGCCGACGTCATATCGATTTTCGAGGTGACGTAATACGAGATTGGATGCTGTCGTGACCAGCAAATAAACGAATGCGGCCACGCCGATAAAAAAGAAGTAGTGCGTGGTGGTCTTGCCTGCGTCTTGCGCGGCTTTGACGACATCCGAGAGTCCGATGATGGATACGAGCGCCGTCGATTTGACGATGACTTGCCAGTTGTTTCCGAGCGCCGGCAGCGCATAGCGCATCATTTGCGGAAACAGGATATGCGCAAGGACATGACCGAACGACATGCCGAGCGAAGTGCCCGATTCGAGTTGCCCGCGCGGAATCGCCAGAAAAGCGCCACGGAGCGTCTCGGTAAAGTACGCGCCGTGGATCAGACCCAGCACGATCACACCGGCCGCGAAAGGCTTGATATCGATCTGCGTCCAATGCAAACGCTCGGTGATGCCGTTTAGCAGAATCTGGATGCTGTAGTAGAGCAGCAGCATCAGCACGAGATCCGGCGCGCCGCGCACGATCGTCGTGTAGAGACGGGCCAGTTTTGCGATCCATCGGCTGCCGAACAGCTTCGCGCAGGCGCCGAGCAAGCCGATCGCGAAGGCCAGAGCCAGCGAACAGACCGCCAGTTGCACGGTCTGCAGCGCGCCTTCGAGAACGAGCGCGCCATATCCGTGTAGAAGAGAACTCATGGACGATGTCCCTTGTGTGTCCGATGTGGCACATTTGAGCGCATGCCAAATTCGATGTCAATAAAGTTCCGATGAGTGGAACTACTTAGAACCGGAAAACGGCATTTTTCAGATGCGCGAGTTTAGAATCTCGTTGCGCAGCCGGAACCTCGCGCGTCATCGTAGAAAGGAGACGAAAGGTGCTACTCAAGCGGACGCCGTTACTCGCAGCGACCATCGGTACGCAGCGCGATCTCGTAAGCCTGACGTTCGGGCCGCCGGACGCGGACATGAAGGTTTATCTGCAGGCATCGCTTCATGCCGACGAAACGCCCGCGATGCTCACGGCGCACGTCCTGCGCGACGAACTCCAGGCGCTCGAAGCCGCGGGCAAGCTCGACGCGACCGTCACGCTCGTTCCGATAGCGAATCCGATCGGCCTGAGTCAGCATGTCTTCGGCCAGTTCTTCGGCTGCTTCGAGCTGAATAGCGCCGCGAACTTCAATCGCGGCGTCGCGCGCCCCTCGGACATCTGCGCGCATCTGGAAGGCCGTCTCGGCAGCGACGACGACGCGAACAGGCGCGCGATAAAGAACGCAATGCGCGCATCGCTCGATGCTTGCGCGCCGACGACGGAATTCGACGCGCTGCGTTCGACCCTGCTGAAGCTGTCTTGCGATGCCGACATCGTTCTCGACATTCATTGCTCGCTGGAAGCGGTCGTCCACGTCTATGCCGACACCGCCGCGTGGCCGCGCGTCGAACCGCTCGCGCGCCATCTGCGATCGCGGGCGCAGATGCTGTTCGACGGCGCGGATCTCGGGCTTTTCATCGACTGGACGCGCCTGGCGTGGGCCGACGTCGAAGCGCGCTTCGGCGACCGGTATCCGGTTGGCGAGGGCGCTGTCGCCGCCATCGTCGAGTGCGCCGGCGAGCGCGACGTCACGTATGAATCGGCGCGGCGTCATGCGCGAGCGATCGTTGCCTATCTCGTCGATCGGGGCGCTATCCGCGATACGCCGTCGCCATGCCCCGCCTTGATTCATCCGGCGACGCGACAAGCGGCGAGCGAGCATTTCTACGCCGCGACCAGCGGCATCGTGGTGTACGCGGCGAACATCGGCGACGTGGTGGAGGTCGGCGAGGCGATCTGCGACATCGTCGACCCGATCACCGGCGCAACGACGACGCTCAGAAGCCGCACGAAAGGCGTGTTCTACATGCGCCGCGCGATCCGCTTCGTCACCGCCGGCGCGGAGATCGGTCGCGTGACGGGCGGTTGATCAGGAGCGCTTGCGGCGCGTCGCCTTGCTATCGGTATCGGCATTGTCTTCGGCGGTCGTTCCGCCGTCGATCACGCCGAGAATCTTTGTGATTCGCAGCGCCGCTGCCTGCAAGGTCGGCACCAGCAAGGTAATGTCTTCCAGCGACTTGCGCGCTTTGGGCGCCGAGATGCTCAAGCACGCGATCAGGCGGCCGTGCGGCCCCGAGATCGGCACGGCGGCGCCGACCACGCCGATCGCGAACTCGGAATCGTTGGTCGCATAGCCATTCTTTCGCGCGAGGTCGATTTCGAGCCTGAGCCGTTCCGGATCGACGATGGTGTAGGGCGTGATCGGTTCCCACGGTCCGCTCAGCAGATAAGCGTCGAGCTGCTTCTTCTCCATGTTCGCCAGAAACACGCGCCCGCTGGACGTGCAGTGCACGGGCGCGCGATGCCCTTTCTGAAAATTGAGCGTCAACGGCGAATTGCCGATCGCGCTGTCGATATACACGACCTCGGAGCCGCGCATGACGCCGAGGCTCACCGTTTCATCCGTGCGTCGCGACAGTTCCATCAGCAGCGCGTGGATCGGCCCATGCGAGGTGGATGCCGCCAGGATGTTCGTCGCGAGTTCCAGCAGGCGCGGGCCGACCTGATACCGGCCGCGTTCCATGCCGTGTTCGAGAAAGCCGAACTCTTCGAGATTGCTGACGAGGCGATGCGCAGTGGTCTTCGGAATGCCGAGCGCGGTGATGATGTCGGCGGTCGTCACGCGACCGGTTTGCGCAGCCATTTCGATGATGTGAAACGCGCGCTCGGTGGGAGAGACCTCCGGCTCGGACGTCTCGACGATGGCTTGTTCTTCCTTGCGCATGTGTGCTGGGTTTTCTGGTTTTATGGGCCTGTGCCGCGCATCCTTCGCGGATCAGGCGAAAAGCGGTTCGCTAGGATACTCGATTCGAATTGCGGGCCCGGAGGGTGACAGGAAGGTTCGCGATGGTGGGAGACATGCGGCCAGTTTAGCATCTCCGTCTAATGATTCCATAAATAGGAACTCGGTAGTTCCACCTATCGGAATGTATTTGACATCGCTTCTCGGCGATCGTCTAATGCCTCGACGGATTCGTGCCGTGCCGTGCATGCCCTCGCAAAGAAAACCTGAAATGAGACATCGCTCATGATCCCGACTGCAAAGCTCGCCGCTGTCCGCGAGCAGTTCCCCGTCACCACAAGGCAGCTTTATCTCGACTCCGCCCACCAGACGCCGCTTGCGCTAAGCGTGCGCGAAGCGCTCGAAGCCTTCTTGTCGGAAGGCTTCGAGATGGCCGGTCCGAAGCCGGTCTGGTTGCGACGTGTCGAGGAAACACGCGAGAGCGTCGCGACGTTCTTCAACGCGGCGCCGACCGAAATCGCATTCACCAAGAACACGTCGGAAGGACTCAATATCGCGGCGAACGCGGTCCCGCTCCGGGCCGGCGACAACGTCGTGCTGATAGAAGGCGATCATCCCAACAACGCCTATGCGTGGTTGAACCTCAAGCGCAATGGCATCGAAGTGCGGTTCGCGCCGTTGCCGGACGACGAGATTGCCACCGCCAAGACGTTCGAGCCGTATATCGATGCGCGTACGAAAGTCGTTTCGCTTTCGCATGTGACGTTCCATGCGGGCCAGGTCCATGACCTGATGAGCATCGGACGGCTGTGCAAGGCGCGCGGCATTTACCTGATCGTCGATGCGATGCAGTCCGTCGGCGTCATTCCGCTCGACGTCAAGGCGCTGAACATTTCGGTGCTGGCAGCCGGCACGCACAAGGGCTTGCTCGTGCCGCAAGGACTCGGCGTGCTTTATATCGCCGACGGTCTCGACGAATTGCAGCCGGCTTACCTTGCGATGTCCAGCATGGCGAATCCGCCAGCCGACTATGTCGCCCGTCCCGACGACATGGCTTTACGCAAGGACGCGCGGCGCTTCGAATTCGGCAACGTCAATCTCCCGGACCTGCACGCACTTTCCGCGGCGATTTGCCTCATTCAGAGCGTAGGCGTCGCGGCGATCCAGAAGCATGTGCTGGCGCTCGGCGATCTGCTGCTCGAACGCCTCGATGCGCTGGGTGTAAGCGTCGTCGGTCCGCGAGCGCGTGGCAAGCGCAATCACATATACGTGCTGAAACTGCCGGTCGACAAGTGGACCGACTACTTCGCTCGAAACAACGTGCGCGTCTCGCCGGAGCGTGGCGGCATCCGCGTGTCGCTCGCGATGTTCAACACCGTAGGCGACATCGAACGGCTGATAGAAATGCTTCGTATCGGCCTCACGACAGGCACGCTGGCCGCGACGGAGCAGATCGATTGAAACGACGCGAGCCGATCGCCCCACGCCTCACGCCGCGACCTCGCCGCGTGCGCAATATTCCGCGAGCGCCTTTCTGTCGATTTTGCCGTTCACCGTCAGCGGGAACGCATCGATGATGACGATCCGTTGCGGCATCGCATAGACCGGCAGACGCTGCCGGCACGCCCGCAAAACATGCGTGGTCTCGACTTCCGGATTCGTCACGAACGCGACGAGGCCGGTTGCTCGTCCGACTTCGTCGAGCGGCCACGGGACAACCGCGCACGACGCGGCGTGGCTGGCCGCTTGCACGACATGTTCGACTTCTTCCAGCTCGAGCCGGTGGCCGCGGATTTTCACCTGTGTATCGAGACGGCCCTGAAACACGATCCCGTGTGGCGTCGTATCGCGCGCGGCGTCGGAGGATCGATACCAGCGATGCGCGGTCTTGCCCGGATAGTTCATCGCGATGAACCGGCTATTGCCGGGTTCGTCGGACGACAGATAGCCTTCGGCAAGCTGCGGTCCCGCGATCAGCAATTCGCCCGTCTGGCCCGGGGCGACCGGTTCGAGCTCGGCATCCACGATCATGAGTTCCACGCCGGGCAGGCCCTGGCCCAACGGTATGACCGTGTGCTGCGGATCGTCCAGGAACTCGGGCGTGACTTCGAAGCAGGTACAGGCGACGGTCGCTTCCGTGGGCCCGTACATGTGCAGCAGCCGGCTGTTCGGCGCGGCACGCATCCACGCCTGCGCGAGCGAGCGAGGCAACGGCTCGCCGCCGAACATCGACACGCGAATGCTCGGAAATGCGCCCGCCGGCAGCTTGCGCATTTGCTGCATGATGCCGGCGACCGATGGCACGCTGCACCAATGCGTGATCCGGTGCGTCTGGACGAAGCTCGCGTTACCGACGGGATCGACGTTTTCGGGCACATATAGGCAGCCGCCGTTCGCCCAGCAGACGAACATGTCATGCACGGACGGATCGAAGCTCAGCTCGCATAGCTGCATGTAACGCGCATCGCGCACCTTGTCGACCAGTTGCAACTGGCCGTTCACGTACGCATCGGCGTTCGCATGCGTGATCGGCACGCCCTTCGGCGATCCCGTCGAACCGGACGTGAAAAGTATGTAGGCGATGTCGTGCGCGGCGCCTCGGCTCTGCATGAGCGAGAAAGCAGGGGACGGAAGTTGCGATTCTTCCGCGTCTCCGTCGAGCAGGACAATCTGCGGAGGTTCGTCGAGCAGGGACAGCACTTCATCGAGCGACTCGGCGCAACGCCGATCGACGAGCATCAACGGCGCGCCGGATTGCCGGATGATCGCCGCGATCCGCGCTGCCGGCATCTTCGGGTTGAGTGGCACATAGGCCATGCCGGCATCGAGAATGCCCAGGATGCCGACATACGCGCCGACGCTGCGATATGCAAACAGCAGGCATCGGCTCGTGCAAGCGCTTCGTGCGAACGCCGCCAGTCCCGCCGACAAGCGACGGACCCGGGTTTCAATCTCGCGGTAGCTGTAAAGACGCTCATCGACCCATAACGCAGGGCTGTCCGGCTGGTTCGCAGCAGAATCGAAGAAGTGAGAATGCAGCATCCGACGGTCCCCCTGGCACACGAGTGTTGATGTTTTTTTCGAGTCCGCGACTGCTCGATCCGGTCGATGCGATCGATCGCAATTCGACGGATTCGGATTTCGCACACTCGTCGGTTCAGCCTTCGCTCATTCGCCACTGCCGCGAAGTGAGTGCATTGTTATATTTCTGTAAGGTTACGTATGTGCGCCGTCGAACCCATTTTTGTCTGAAGTAACGAATGAAAAGCCTGCGCGGCCGGCGTCACTCCTGCTCGCGAATTTCGGCGGGGCCTTTGCCGGTCCAGCGCTTCAGCGCCCGGCGGAAATTGGCGGTGTCGGTGAAGCCGACCAGCATGGCGACATCGTCCGTGCTCAGTTTCGTCGTCTTCAGATACTCGGTGGCGAGCGAGCACCGCACATCGTCGACGATGGTGACGAACGACGTGCCTTCCGACTCGAGCCGTCGACGCAGCGTGCGGCTCGTCATCTTCAACGCGCTAGCGACGGTCTCCATGCCGGGAAACTCGCCCGGCTTGCGCATGAGAACCTGATAGACCTCGCCGGAAACACCGGTCGATGTCTTCGCCTGTCCGATGAGCCTGTCGCACGTCTCCTGCAGAAGCGCGGCGGAGTGCCTGTCCGCGAGATGAGGCTTGAGTTCGAGTATCGCGCCGTCGTAGATGAGCTGACATTCGTCGGCGTCGAACTCGCATGGGCAGCCGAGATACTCCGGATAGATGGAGGCGTGCGGCGGCGCGGGATACGAGAAGCGCGCGAGCATCGGCGGACAGCTTCTGCCCGCGACATCCTGCAAGTGCGTCACATGCTGCGTGTACTGCTGTTCGAGCAGGAACTGCTGCACGTCATGCGGGAAGGGCGACGTGAACGCGTCGGGAAACGTCCATACCGACGTGTCCGGATGTTCGTGCCATTCGATGGTGATGGTCGGCGTCGCGAGCCGATGGTATTTGACGCCGAGCCGAAAGTAATCGCGCAGCGACAGGCACGACATCAGCGCGTAGCCGTACATGCCATACGCGGCCAGATGCAGCCGCGCGCCCGTCTTGAACGGCGTTCGCGGATCGGCGGAAAGCGCGACGGCGTTGCTGCATACAGCGGCGTACTGCCGGACGGACGTCATCACCGAGGCATCATAGATCTCCTCGGGCGCAACGCCGCTTCCTTTCAGGCTGTCCGCCGGCGCAATGCCTTGCTCAGCGAGCACGTCCACCAGCGCGGCGATCTTGTAGGGCGCATAGATGCGCTCATTCAACAGTGGCAGTCTCGACGACACAGCGCCTCCTCGTGTGTCCTGCGGGGACACCACCTTGTCCGAATATGACCTTTCGCAGCGCATCGTATCCCACTACTATCACCGTAACAAGACGAGTCCGCATCGCGAATGCGCGACTCGCGAATCCATCGGAGACAGCCATGCAACGCCAACTTCACGTCAGTTCGTCGCCGCCGGCTTAAGCCGGCGCACGGTCGTTTCCCGTTCCGCCCTACGTTTTCCAACGGCGTCCTCCCGCGCTTGCCTCGTTCAGGCGCGCCGGGGCATTGCCGAAGCTCGCCCATCGAGCGCGTTTTCGAAGGAGATTCAATGAGCAATCCGAGCAGCAAAGTCATCATCACCTGCGCCGTGACCGGTTCGGCGCATGTGCCGTCGATGTCGGAATATCTGCCTATCACGCCCGATGACATCAAGCATCAGGCGCTCGAAGCCGCCGAGGCCGGGGCCGCGATTCTTCATCTGCATGCGCGCAATCCGGAAGACGGCCGCCCGACGCCATCGCCCGAAATATTCCGGCGATTCGTGCCCGCGATCGCCGCGCAAACCGACGCCGTCATCAACATTTCGACGGGCGGCAGCACGCGCATGACGCTCGACGAGCGCCTCGCTTACGCACGCGTGGCGAAGCCGGAAATGTGCTCGCTGAACATGGGCTCGATGAATTTTTCGCTTCATCCCGTCGCGGCGAGGATGTCTTCGTGGCGCTTCGACTGGGAGAAGGATTATGTCGAAGGCATGGAGGACATGATCTTCCGCAACACGTTCCGCGACATCAAAAACATCCTCACCGAATTCCGCGACTATGGAACGCGCTTCGAATTCGAGTGCTATGACGTGGGGCATCTGTACAGCCTCGCGCATTTCATCGATATCGGGCTGATCAAGCCGCCGTTCTTCATCCAATCCGTGTTCGGCATTCTCGGCGGAATCGGCCACGATCCCGAGAATCTTTCGATGATGCGCGCGACCGCCGACCGTCTTTTCGGACGCGAGAACTACCATCTTTCGATTCTCGGCGCCGGGCGTCATCAGATGTCACTGGTGACGATGGGCGCGATCATGGGCGGCAACGTGCGAGTCGGCCTCGAAGACAGCGTCTACCTGTCGCGAGGCGTGAAGGCGAAATCGAATGCCGAACAGGTCCGCAAGATTCGCCGCATTCTCGAAGAGTTGTCTTTCGACATCGCGACACCCGCCGATGCGCGAGCCATGCTCGGGCTCAAAGGGCGCGACAACGTTTCGCTCTGACTCGAAGAAGTCAAATCTGGAGACATCATGACTGCCGCTACTGTTGACCACAGCCTCGGAGAAACGCATTGGCTTGCGACTCGCAAGGCCATGGCAAGACTGCTTCCGCTGATGTGCGGAATCTACTTCCTGTCGTTCATCGATCGCACGAACGTGGCGCTCGCCAAGAGCGCCCTGGCTGCCGACCTCGGCATCAGCGCCGCGGCGTATGGACTCGGCGCCGGCATCTTCTTCATCGGCTATGCGCTGCTCGAAGTGCCGAGCAATCTGATCGCGCATCGCGTCGGGCCGCGCGCGTGGATCGCGCGAATCGCGGTGACGTGGGGCGCGCTTTCGACCGCGATGATGTTCGTTCAGGGCGAGTGGTCCTTCTACATATTGCGCGTGTTGCTGGGCGTCGCCGAAGCGGGATTGTTTCCCGCGCTGATGTACATGGTGACGCTCTGGTTCGCGCCCAAAGACCGCGCCGTTGCCGTCGGATGGATCTACACCGCGCCGTCGATCGCGCTCATCATCGGCAATCCGTTGGGCGCGGGTCTGATGCAGCTCGGCGGCATCGGCGGTCTTCACGGCTGGCAGTGGATGTTCCTGCTCGAAGGCTTGCCGACCATCGTGTTGGGCATCGTGCTGTTCTTCAAGCTTCCGAATCGTCCGTCCGAAGTGAAGTGGCTGTCCGCGCAGGAAGCGCAGGCGCTCGAAACGCACGCGGTCATCGACACGCACGGACACGCGGACCTCACCACGGCAGACTGGCTCGCCGCGCTCAAGCGCCCGACGACCGTGCTGATCGCGCTCATCTACTTCCTGAATCAGGTGGCGTTCGTCGGCCTGTATTTCTTCACGCCGTCGATCGTCGCGCAGATGCATGTGAGCTCGCCGATTCTCGTCGGCGTTCTGTCGAGCAGTGTCGGCATCGGCTTTCTGCTCGGCGTGCTGACCCTTCCGCGCATTCATCGCCGTGTGAGCAACGAATGCGGCTTTCTCGGCGTGCTGACCGCGGGCGTCGTCGTCAGTGCGTGTGCGTTCCTCGCCAGCCGGAATCAGGCAGTGCAGATTACGCTGCTGGGCATCACGGGCTTCTTTGCAGGCGGCATTCTGCCGTCGTACTGGGCCGTCGCGATGAAGCGGCTGCAAGGCGTGCAAGCGGCGGCCGGCCTCGCGTTCATCAACACGATCGGCTTGCTGGGCGGCTTCGTCGGACCTTATCTTTTCGGGCTCGCCGAAACGATGACCGGCAGAAGCGATGCGGGCTTCAACGTCGTCGTGGCTGCCTCGGTGCTGGGCTTGCTGCTGGTGCCGCTGCTCGCGAAATCGATTCACGCCGCGCAGCGTCCCGTCGCCGATGCTTCTCCCGCTCGCTGATGAACCGAACGAATGTCGATATCGAACATGAATACTTTTGAGCTTCTCAAACCGGTCCCGGGCTTGCGCGTACTCATCTCGGGCGCGGCTGCCGGCATCGGCGCTGCAATCGCGAACGCATTCGTGCAAGCCGACGCGCAAGTCTATATCTGCGACGTGAACCAGCAGGCGGTCGATGGCGCCAAAGCGCGCAATCCGAAGCTGCATGCCGGTGTCGCCGATGTCGGCGCGCGCGAGCAAGTCGATAGCGTCACCGACGACGCGCGCTCGCGGCTCGGCGGGCTCGACCTGCTCATCAACAATGCGGGCATCGCGGGTCCGACTGCCGGGATCGAAGCCATCGATCCGGACGATTGGGAGCGAACCATCGCGACGAATCTCAACAGCCAATACTATTTTCTGCGTCGCGCGGTGCCGCTGCTCAAGGAGACGTCGGATCGCCCGGGCATCATCGCGATGTCGTCCGTCGCTGGCCGGCTGGGTTATGCGTACCGTACGCCGTATGCATCGACGAAATGGGCGATCGTCGGTCTCGTCAAGTCGTTGGCCGTCGAACTCGGGCCGAGCAATATCCGCGTCAACGCGATCCTGCCGGGCGTCGTCGAGGGCGAGCGCATGGATAAGGTGATCGCCGCGCGCGCCGAATCGGCGGGCGTCGGCTTCGATGAAATGAAAGCGCAGTACCTGAAGAAGATTTCGCTGCGCCGCATGGTCACGGTCGACGATATCGCAGCGATGACGCTGTTCCTGGCATCGCCGGCGGCGCGCAACATCTCGGGACAAGCCATCAGCGTCGACGGCAACGTCGAATATCTCTGACCATCCGAAAAGCGCAACCGAAGCGGGCGCCGGGCACGGCGGCGCCCGCCGTCACACTCACGCGTGCGCGCGTGCCAGCCATTCATCCAGACCGATGCCGCCGCGACGCGCTTCGCCGGTCGGCACGAGCGAGTCTTCGCTGATCGTGCCGCCGAAGTACGTCGCGTCCGGATCGACGACGATCTCGCGCACATCGCCCTTCGCCTTCAGATACCGGCCGATGATCCGATTGAGCGGCGCACGCTCCGGCCCCGCCATATCGACGATGCCGAGCAGCGGCGCGCCGAGCGCGACATCCGCGACGATCGCGGCGACATCGTCCGCGGCGATCGGCTGAAACTGTCCCGGCGACAGATGCACCTTGCCGTCCTGCATGCCGGCATCGGCGATGCCGCCGAGAAACTCGTAGAACTGCGTCGCGCGAACGATCGAATACGGCACGCCCGCTTCGGCGATCAGCTTCTCCTGCGCGGCCTTCGCGCGGAAATAGCCGTTGTCCGGCATGCGGTCCGTTCCGACGACCGACAACGCCACATGATGCTGCACGCCCGCCGCGGCCTCGGCCTTGCCGAGATTCGTCGCCGATGCGCGGAAGAAGGCCATGACGTCGTCCGGCGCCCACGAAGGCGCGTTCGTCAGATCGATCACCACTTGCGCATCGCGAAGCGCTTCATGCAATCCTTCGCCCGTTACGGCATTCACACCGCTGCGCGGCGAAGCGGCGACGGCCTCGTGACCCTTCGAACGCAGGATCGCGACCGTTTTCGCGCCGATCAAACCCGAACCTCCCATGACGACGATCTTCATGATGCACCTCGTGCTTAAAGTGAAAAGACAGTGAACGTGAAGTCATTGTGTGAGAATCATGGCTTAGCGAAAAGGGACAAGAATCGTCGATCGAACTAGTCCATGAGACATGTCATGCCATCAGCCGACCATGCGTTGAAGATAGCAATCGACCGGCATGAGGCCGCGCCGATTTACCTGCAGATTTGCGAGCGCTTCAAGACGGCCATTGCGGCGGGTCATCTGAAACCCGGCGACCGCGTGCCCGCGTTGCGCGGCCTCGCGACGCAACTGAATATTGCGCGCGGCACCGTCGAAACAGCCTATACCATTCTCGTCGACGAAGGCTATCTGCAGATGCGCGGCGCCGCGGGCACGTTCGTGTCGTCGTCGCTGCCCGAAGCCGCGACGCCGTCGGGCGCGCGCAAGGACCGCGAGCGCGGGAACGCGCCGCGCACGGCACGCGCAACGCGCGCCGAACCGGCCGCCGAGATCGGCCACGATGCGAAGCCGCTGCGTCCGGGTCTGCCCGCGCTCGATGCCTTTCCGCGCAAGGTATGGAGCCGTCTCGTCGCGCATCGCGCGCGCAGCGGCGATCTCGCCACGCTTGCCTATCCCGATCCCGCCGGATATCGGCCGTTGCGCGAACGCATCGCGACATATCTCGGCCTGTCGCGCGGCGTGGCGTGCGGTCCGCAGCAGGTTTTCGTGACGAACGGTTATCGCGCGACGCTCGAACTCGTGCTGCGCGGTCTCGCGAAACCGGAGGATCGCGCGTGGTTCGAAGAGCCCGGCTATCTGCTCGCGCGTAACTTTCTTCTCGATGCCGGCATGCGGCTCGTGCCCGTGCCGACGGATGACGAAGGGCTCGACGTCGATGCCGGCATCGCGCTCGCGGCCGATGCGCGTTTCGCGTTCGTCACGCCAGCGCATCAGAGTCCGCTCGGCGTCACACTGTCGCTCGCGCGGCGCATGAAGCTGCTCGACTGGGCGAGCCGCGCGCAGGGCTGGATCGTCGAGGACGATTACGACAGCGAGTTCCGCTACGCGGGCCGCCCGTTGCCGGCGCTGAAGAGCCTGGATCGCGACGATCGCGTGATCTATTGCGGCACCTTCAGCAAGGTGCTTTTTCCGGGCCTGCGGCTCTCGTATGTGGTCGCGCCCGGCCGGGCCGTGGAGCGCTTCGGCCAGGTCACGACGAGCATGAACGCGGGCTCGCCGTATCTTTATCAGGCGGCCGTGGCGGACTTCATCGCGCAGGGGCATTTCGCGCGGCATCTGAAGCGCATGCGCGCGCTGTATGCGCAACGGCGCGAGTGGCTTGCGACGGCGATACAGAAGGCGTTCGGAGATCGCGTGAGCATCGGGTTGCCGACGGGCGGCATGCATCTCGTCGCGATCTTCCGTGCGGATCGCGACGGTCCCGTCGACGATCTGGCGATGGCCGCCCGCGCGCGGGAGGCGGGTCTCGCGGTGCTCGCGCTGTCCGCGTGGTATCTCAACGGGCGAAGCAAGGAAACGTTGCGCGGTATCGTCGTCGGCTTCGCGAATGTCGCCGATGCCGGCGAAGCGGCGCGTCTCGCGCGCATGCTTCGCCGGGCGTATGACGGTTAGGGCGTGACGGTGTCGCCGTCGGATGCGAAGAGCGCGTGCCTCGCGATGTGCTCGCGCGCGAGATCGAGCGCCTGTGCGACGGCTTCGCTGCCGCGCACGAGGCCTTGGAGCGTCACGAAGCGCAGGTCCTGCAAGCCGATCGAACCGAGCGCGTAACGCAGGTACGGCGTAAGGAAGTCTCGCTGACGCGCAAGCTCACCGCCATGAAATCCGCCGGAACCGACGATCACGAACGTGGGCCGGTCGCGCATCAGACCGACCTTGCCTTCGGGCGTCGAAACGAACGTGCGGTGAATGCGCAGCACGTAGTCGATCCATAGCTTCAGCGCGGCGGGCACGGTGAAGTTGTGCATCGGCGTGTTGATGATGAGCGTGTCGGTGGTTTCGATTTCGCGGATCAATTGTTCGGAGATGTCGAACTGCGCTTCGTCCGGATGGCGCGACGTGATGGCGCGCGCGTAGTCCTGCGTGAGCGGAGGCAGCGGCGTTGCGGCGAGATCGCGTTTCACGGTATCCACGCGCGCACGCTTGCGCAACGTATCGATCATTTCGAGCGCGAGCCGGTAGCCATGACTCGCGTCGCCGTGCGGGCTCGCGTTGATGAAGAGCACTTTCATCGCGCGCGCTCCTCGCCGGGCACAGCCAGCGTCTGCACAAAATGCATGCCCTTGGCGAGCAGGCCGTTGCGGTAATAAAAGCGCTGTGCGAGCGCCATATGCAGGCCGGTGTCGAGCACGAAGCGGGCGCAGTGTTCGTCCCGTGCGATCCCGCGGACGGTGTCCAGCAAACGGGCACCGATGCCGCTGCCTTGCAGACGCGCCGTGACGACGAGATCGTCGACATAAACGAAGCGTCCGTACAGCGTGTTCGTCTGCGTTCGATACCCGGCGAGGCCGAGAATCGCGCCTTCGTCGTCACAGGCGGCCAGCAGCCGATAGCTTTCCTCGCGTTGACGGCGCAGTTGTGCGCAAAACGTATCGGGGTCCGTAAGGTGCGGCCGGAGTTCCTTCATTACGTCGAAGGCGCGCGTCCAGTCTTCGGGGGTATCGAGGTGTCGAAAAACGATCGATGTGTCCATGCGTGTTCTCCACAATGCATGACACATACATTACCGATGCGATGGCGCAGTCTGAAGGGCCAAGAAACGCGCTTCGGGGTAGGCCATGACGGCGTGCTCGATCGCGCGGGCGATGCTGCGCCGGATCGGAAACGTTCGCCGCTCGACAAGTGCTAGAACCTGCCCGCGCGATACGGAACTGGATCGGTGAAGCACGCTTCCCCGTTCATCAGCTCGCCGACAAGCCTGCCCGTCACCGGACCGAGCGTGAGGCCGTGATGCGCGTGCCCGAACGCGAACCAGAGCCCGCGATGGCGATCCGCCGGTCCGATCACCGGCCGCATGTCCGGCGTGCAGGGCCGAAGCCCGAGCCACGGCGACTCGTCGATGCGCGCCCCGAGGCCGAACACCGGTCGCGCGATCCGCTCCGCGCGTTCGAGTTGCACGGGGCTCGGCGGCCGGTCAGGGCTCGCGAGCTCGACGCCGGTAGTCAGACGCAAGCCGCGCCGCATCGGCGCGACCACGTAGCCGTTCTGGATATCGACCACCGGCCGCGATAGCGCGGCGCGTCCGTCGGGTGCGTAGTGCATGTGATAGCCGCGCTTGGCCATCAACGGGATGCGGTATCCGAACCGGCGCACGAGGTCGCCGGACCATACGCCGAGCGCCACCACCGCCGCCTGCGCTTCGACCGGTCCGCTCGACGTCATGACGCGCCAGCCGCTGCCCGATGGTTCGAGCGTCGCGGCGTCGCCGCTCAGGAAGCGTCCGCCCTCGCGCTCGAACAGCGCCGCATAGCCCTTCGTCAGCGCGCCCGGATCGATGACGCTGCGCGGATCGGTCCAGTGCATCGCGCCCGCGTATCCGCCATCGAGCGATGCCTCCAGCCGATGCAGCGCCTCGGCATCGAGCACCTTCAAGCCGAGCCCGTGCTCGCGCGCGATCCGTTCGGCGGCGCTTGCTTCGCGCTCGAACTGCTCGCGCGAGCGATACGCTTCGAGCCAACCGGTGGGCCGCACGAGTTCGGCGAGACCCGCCCGCGCGATCAGCGCCTCATGCTCGGCCACGCTTCGCTGAATGAGCGGCAGCATGTCGCGCGCGGCGGCGGCCAGACGCGCGGGCGCCGATTCCCACCAGAACCGCGTGAGCCACGGCGCATACGCGGGCAGCGAGCGCAGGTCGTAGCGCAGCGCGGTCGAGCGATTCATCGCGAACTTGAGCACGGTGCCCCAGTCGCGCGGAAACGCATAAGGCACGACCGACGACGCCTCGATCAGGCCCGCATTGCCGAAGCTCGTCGCCTCGCCGGGCGCGCGGCGATCGACGAGCGTCACTTGCCATCCGCGCTGCCGCAGATGCAGCGCCACGCTCACTCCCACGATGCCCGCGCCGAGCACGATCACGTCCTGAGCCATTTTTTCCGATGCCTGATGAAGTGCCTATTTCGCAATGATGTCGCGTTTGAAGTACTTTTGCGACAAAGCGCTCAGTGTGCCGTCTTTCTTCAGCGAATCGAGCGCGGCGACGACCTTCGCCTTCAACGCCGCATCGTCCTTGCGCAAGCCGATGCCGGTGCCTTCGCCGAGCGTGGACGGGTCGGTGAGGGCGGCGCCCGCGAAATCGAAGTTCTTGCCCTCGGGTTTCGCGAGGAAACCGTCGATGGCGGTCTGCACTTCCTGCACCGCGCCGTCGAGCCGTCCGGCGCTCAGGTCCGCGAAGATCTGGTCCTGGCTCTGGTACGTCACGACCTGCACGCCTTCGCTCGCCCAGTGCTTGCGCACGTAATCCTCTTGCGTCGAGCCTTGCAGCACGCCCACGGACTTGCCCTTGAGGCTCGCGGGTGTCGGCTGCAGCTTCGCGTCGCGGCGCGCGACCATCTGGATCGGCATGACATAGACGGGTGGCGTGAAGTCGATCACCTGCCTGCGTTTGTCGGTGATGTTCATCGCCGAATTGATCGCGTCGAACTTGCGCGCCTGCAGCGCCGGAATCAGCCCGTCGAAGCTGTTCTCCACCCATACGCACTTCATCTTGATGCGCTGGCACACAGCGTTGCCGATGTCGATGTCGAAGCCTTCGAGCTGGCCCGCCGGCGTCTTGCTCTCGAACGGCGGATAGGAGGCCTCGACGCCGAATCGCAAGGTCTGCGACTCCGCGTGCGCCAGTCCAATTGTGAACGCGAGGCTCGCCGCGCCCGCGAAGCAGATCATCTTCCAGTTCATTGTCGTCACCAAGGTCGTTTGTGAACCCGCACCGTCTCTGTCTTGCGCCAGGCGCGCGGAGATGTCCGCGCGCCCAATCGAAATATAGACGAAAAATAAAATAAAAGTCTAGAATGGACAAAATAGTCTACGTCGAAGCAGTCACGAAGCAATCGCTCAACGGCCACGAACCGGAGGTTTTCGAATGATTTCCTTGCCCGAAGAAGCGCGCGAGGCCGCGCCAGGCGCGCAGATTCCTTTCATCGTTCACGAAGAGGAAGTGAGGCGGGCGCTGCCTTCGCTCGATATCCGCGGCGCGCTCGAAGAGATGTTCGCCGCGCTCGGTGATGGCGAAGCCGTTCAGCCGCCGCAGACGCTCACGTTGTTTCCGCGCGATGCCGGCGATTTCATCACCTATCTCGGCGTTTTGGCGAAGCACGAGGTCTTCGGCGCGAAGCTCTCGCCCTACATCGCGCAGCCTGGCGCGCCGATCGTCACCGCCTGGACCGCGCTCATGTCGATGCGCACCGGCGCGCCGCTGATGTGGTGCGATTCCGCGCTCCTCACCACCGAGCGCACGGCGGGCACGACGGCGCTCGCGGTCGACCGGCTCGCGCGCGTATCGAGCGAGCGGCTCGCGGTCATCGGATCGGGAAGCGTCGCGCTCGCGCATCTGCGGCATGTCGCGCCGTTGCGCGGATGGTCGGAGATCCGCATCCATTCCCCGCGCCTCGCAAGCGATGGCGAGCGTGCGGACGCGCTGCGGGCGCTCGATGCGCGTGTGCGCGTCGCGGCGTCGGTTGACGAGTGCGTGCGCGATGCGGATGTCGTGATGCTGTGCACATCATCGGGCACGCCGGTGCTCGCGCTCGATGCGCTCACGAAGCCTGCGCTTATTACCTCCATCAGCACGAACGTCGCGCGCGCGCACGAGATCGACGCGGCCGCGCTGAACGCGCTCGATGTCTACTGCGACTATCGGCGGACGACGCCCGCGAGCGCCGGCGAAATGGTGATCGCGCGGGAGCGTCACGGCTGGTCGCCCGATGCGATTCGCGGCGATCTTGCAGAGCTTGCGCGCGGCGCGTGTCCCGCACCTTCGCATGAGCGCGCGGTGTTTTTCCGCTCGATCGGGCTCGGCCTCGAGGACATCGCGGTCGCGCACGCGCTGTATGTTCATCTCGCGAAGCAGCGCGCGGCGGCCTAGCGGTATCATCGCCATTCGCCGTTCCGAACTCATGCCGACTTCCATGCCCCGACGCAAGACGCCGAAGCCCGATGACGCCGCTCGCGAATCGCTGCTCGCGCGCTACGCGCACATCGCGGACAGCATCACGACGCTCTTCTTCCCCTATGCGGAAGTGGTGATCCACGATCTCTCCGACCAGACCATCGCGTACCTGTCGAACAATCTCTCGAAGCGCGAGATCGGCGACGACTCGGCGCTCGAAGATGTCGAGGAGACCGCGCGCGAGCGCCTCGTCGGTCCGTACGAAAAGCTCAACTGGGACGGACGCCGCATGCGCTGCGTGAGCACGGCGCTCTTCGACGACGCGGGCAATGCCGCGGGCGTGATGTGCATCAATTTCAACATCGCGGCGTTCGACGAGATGCGCTCGACGCTCGATCTCTTTTTGCGTGGCGCGGGCGTCGTCGCGCAGCCCGTCGAGCTTTTCAAGGACGACTGGCAGGAGCGCATCAACACCTTCCTGCATGGCTGGCTGCGCGAGCGGCAGATCGCGCTCAACTCGCTCACGCGCGATCATCGGCGTGAGCTCGTCGAGGCGCTGCACGCGCAGGGCGCATTCAAAGGCAAGAGCTCGGCGAACTATGTCGCCAAGGTGCTCGGAATGGGCCGCGCGACGGTCTACAAGCATCTGCGCGAGATGAAGGACGGCGGTTGAGGCGCTCTGCTGCCGCGCACGCAGCTAACCACGCGTGTACGAAGTGCGCGTGACGGAGCTTTCGTCCGCGATGTCGCTCGAGTTTCCCGAACCGATGCGCGCCGATACGCCATGCGGCGATGGTCGCTACCTCCAGAGGTAGCGGGGAAGAATGGCGACGAAGCGCGGAACGTGGATGGATTCTGTCGATGGCAGAATACTTGCTTCCCAACGCGCTCACTTTGACTCGCCCGTAGACCGTCCATGCCGAGACCGTCGTTCTCAACTCAACTCTTCACGCTCTGGCTTCTGGTCGCCGTTCTGTGCGGGCTCTTGAGCGGTGCCGTATGGCTCACGCTTTCGTCGGCGCTTGGGGAACGCGTGGTCGTCGCGAAGGAGCAGGCTGCTGCAGCATGCGAGGCGGTGGCCTCGCGCTACGACATGTCCATGCAGCATCCCGACGAAACCAATGTCGATCTCATGCACGCGGTGCTCGATCTGGTTCTGATACGGACCGAGGGCATCGAAGGCGGGTTCTGGGCGAAAGAGCCGGCATCCGGCGCGCCGAACGGCTTCCTGGCCTATGCCTTTCCGACCTATGGCGGGAGCGGCATGAAACGAGACGTTCCCGAAGCGGAGACACCGCTTATCCTGCGCACGCTTCAGCACGCAGCCAGCATCGGGCAGATGCGCGCCGATGTCGTTTCGAGCGGAACGGACGCCGTCATCGCGATCGCTTGCCCCGTGCCGCGCCACGCGGGCCTGCTGGCCTGGACGCTCACGCGCGCGCGGCCGCCGCTCGGGCCATACGGACAGCGCGCAGCGGCCATCCTCGCCGGCGTGCTCTCGGTCATCGTCGTGCTCGCCGTGTTTCTGGCGCTGACGCTCAAGCGCTGGAAGCACAACCTGACCCGGCTTGAACGCGCGCTTGCGCCAGAGGGCGAGTTCGAGCGCGGCGAACGGCTGGAACGGTTGGGCGAGCGTGATCTGGATCAGATCGTCGAAGCCCTCAACCGCTACGTCGCGCGTGCGGAGCAGCTCAAGCGGGACGCAGACGCACTGAACGCCCAGCTCGCACAGGCCGAACGGTTCAGCACGCTCGGCAAAATGGCGGCGCAAATCGCGCATGAAATTCGCAATCCGGCTGGCGCCATGCGTCTGAAGGCCGAGAACGCGCTGGCAGGCGATGCTGCGCGCCGCGAAGCAGCGTTGAGGTCGATCATCGAGGAGGTGGGCCGTATCGAGTCGCAGGTGACGAGCCTGCTCGCGCTGACGCAGCCCGTTTCGCTGCAGACGCGTGAGGTCAGCCTGCACGCATGGCTCGACGACATTATTCATACGCATGAGCCGGGCGCCGAACGCCGTGGCATCGCGCTCGGCAAAGATGTGGACGTCGACCAAGACGCAGGCATGCCGATTTTCGATCCCGTGCAACTGGCGCGCGCGCTCGACAACCTCATCCTGAACGCGCTGAGGCACGCGCCGTCTGGCACGCAGGTAATGCTCCGCGCACGCGGCGTCGAGTCGGCGAACGGGAAGCGGCTTCGGCTCATGGTCATCGATAATGGTCCCGGCGTCGGCGCGGCCGAGCGCGAACGGATCTTCGAGCCATTCGTGACGGGGCGGCCCGACGGGTCCGGCCTGGGCCTTGCCGTCGTGCGGGAGATCGCGTCGGCGCACGGCGGACGTGCTTATCTCGACGACGACTCGAACATGACGTGCTTCGTGATCGACTTGCCATGGCGACCATATTAATCACCGACGATGACGATGCCTTCCGCGAAGGACTCGTGGAAACCGTGCAAGACCTCGGCCACCGGGCGATCGACGCGCGCTCCGGCGAAGAGGCACTGCATTGGCTGCGCGCGAACCCGGCGCCCGAGTGCATCTTTCTCGACTTCCGCTTGCCGGGCGCGGACGGTCTTGCGGTGCTCGAGTCATTGCGTGCGATCGCGAAGCTGCAAGCCGTGCCCGTCGTCATGCTGACGGCCCATGCCACGAGCGACAACACCATCGGCGCGATGCGGCTCGGCGCGTTCGAACATCTGACCAAGCCGGTCGGACGCGATGAGATCGTCGCGCTGCTGGAGCGGATACTATCGGCGCAGCGAAGCTCCCCCCTCACGCCCGCATTCAGCGACGACGTGACTTCTCGCGAGCCGCGACTGCTCGGCGTAAGCGAAGCCATGCGCGACGTGCAGAAGCGCCTGGGCCGCGCGGCGGGAGCGAACTCGACCGTGCTGATCACCGGCGAGACCGGGACCGGCAAGGAAGTGGCCGCTCGCGTGCTCCATCGCGCCTCGGCGCGCGCGAACGGTCCCTTCGTCGCGGTGAACTGCGCGGCCATTCCCGAAGACCTGCTCGAAAGCGAACTCTTCGGGCACGCGCGAGGCGCGTTCACCGGCGCTCAGGGCGAGCGCAAAGGCCGGATCGAAGAGGCGCACGGCGGCACGCTGTTTCTCGACGAGATCGGCGACATGCCGCGTTCCATGCAGGCGAAACTGCTGCGCGCGCTACAGGAACGGCAAGTCACGCCGCTCGGAACGAACCGGACAATATCGGTCGATGTGCGCGTGATCGCGGCAACCCATCGCGATCTTGCCGCGATGGTCGAGGCGGGCACGTTTAGACAGGACCTGCTCTTTCGCCTCAACGTGATCCCGTTGCACATGCCGCCGCTACGGGAGCGTGTGGCCGACATCCTGCCGCTTGCCGAGCACTTTCTGGAAGCTGCATCGACCGAAGCGACGCGCAAGCATCTCTCCGCCGATGCCCAGCGCCTTCTGGCCACTTTCCTTTGGCCAGGGAACGTGCGCGAACTGGCCAACGCGATCGAGCGGGCGAGTGCGCTTGCGCCGGGGCAAGTGCTCACACGCGAAGATTTCGCGTTTCTCGTTGCGGCAAAAGACAAAACCGGCGAGGCAATTCCGCCAGCGCTGCTCGAGCTTCCGCTTACGGAAGCCGTTGCGCGGCTCGAACGCGCGCTGATTACTCACGCGCTGGCTGCGTCGGGTGGCAATCGCGCGGAGGCGGCAAGGAGGCTCGGCATCAGCCGTCAGTCGCTCTATACGCGGATGACGAGTCTCGGAATGTCCGACGCGTCGTCGTAGGGAAACGAGTGTCAACGAATCGGACAGGCGATGTCCGTTTCGTTGACACATCGACGATCTTCGTTCGCGCAAGAAGTCGAAGTCTTCAGCATTCTTCGAATGGCATAGCACTTGCAGAACACTCCGCGCCACGCGAAAGGAGTGAAACATGCAATCGACCCAGCCAGCCAATCGACGAATCGCCGTTCGCCTGCTCGGCGCGACGAGCCTTGCCGCCGCCCTCGCGATGAGCGCGAGTTGCGCAGCGCAAACGAGCGCTGTGACGGCGCCGCCGCCCCCGCCGCCGGTCTCCGCAGACGCGCCGCCGCCTCGGCCTCCGGGCCTGGCCCCGAGACCGATCTCCAACGCGGCCTCGATGACCACGACGCAAGCGACCGTAGCGCGCTTTCTGACGAATCCCGATGGCGACGTCGACGGCTTTCTCGCCAGCGACGGGACGCTCGTACGGTTCCCGACGCACATGAGCGCGCAACTGACTTCGACGGTTCGCCAAGGCGACAGCGTGCAGTTGAGCGGCTGGCGCGATGAAGGCGGCAACTTCATCGCGCAACGCATCGCCGACACGCGAAGTGGACAGCAACTGATCGATCAGCCGCCGATGCCCGGCGCGCTACCACTTCCGCGGGAACTGCGCGGCGCCGGTCTCTCGCGCCTCAGTGCGCAGGGGCAGGTGGCGCACGTAACGACCGCGCCGCGTGGCGAGCCCGACGGCGTGATTCTCTCCGATGGCACGGTCATCAAACTCACGCCTCCGGTCGCACAGCAGTTCGGAAGCCTGGTTCGAACGGGAGCCACGGTTTCGGCGCGCGGCTATGGCACGCGAAATCAATACGGCACGGCGCTTCAGGCGACGTCGTTCGGTTCGCCTGGCAATCTCACGCAGATTTACGACCGTCCGCCGACAGCGCCCTGATCGGCGCAAGCCTGACCTACCGACTCACGCTCATTCAGGAGTAGCGACATGCATTGGATCGATCCCGCCAGCCTTCCCGAGACCCGCGGAAAGGTGACACGTTTTCTGCTCAATTCACACGGAGAAATCGACGGCCTCGTGCTCGGCTCGCGTCAGGTTCATTTTCCACCGCATCTATCGAAGGAACTCGCGCGGCATGTCGCGCCGGGCGATCAGATCCGCGTGCGCGGGATAAAGCCGCGAGACGCGGACATCATCGCCGCTGTCTCGCTGACATCGAAAAGCGGTGTGCTCATTCGCGACGAAGGTCCGCACGCTAACGGCGAAACGCATCAGAGACCGCATGTCGAGCGCAAGGCGATGGAAGCGTCGGGCGAGGTCCGGCTGTCCCTCTTCGGACCGAAAGGCGAATTGCGCGGCGCCTTGCTCGACGATGGCACCTCGTTGCGCATGCCACCGCACGCCGCGGCCGAATTGGCCGATTACCTGAGTCCGGGCGCGCATGTCCACGCCTGGGGGCACGGCGTCAGGAACAGGCATGGTCGGACGATCGAGGTCGATGAAATCGCCCAACTCGTCGACGCGCCCGAAAACGGTTGAGGGCGATCCCAAAATCTCAAAGCGAAGCCCGCGCTCGGAACCGACCAAGGCCCAACGAAACGGACGTCATTGGTGAACCATGAATCCCTCATACGCGTTAGAAGGGCTGAACTTCTTCATGGCGGACGTGCAGGCGGGCATCGGGCCGTTTCTCGGCGTTTTCCTGCAGGCGCACGGCTGGCATGCGGATGCGATCGGAACCGTCATGACGTTGGGCGGCATCGCCGGCATGCTGGCCACGTCCCCGGCTGGCGCATTGGTCGATGCGACGCATCACAAGCGCGGCGTCATCGTCATCGCAGGCGTGATGACGACGCTTGCATCGCTCGTCCTATGGGTATCGCACAGCTACTGGATGGTCGCTGCATCGCAGATATTCACCGCGGTCACGGGCGCTGCGCTCGGTCCCGCCGTCGCCGGCATCACGCTGGGAATCGTGCGCGAGAAAGGATTCGACAGGCAGTTCGGCCGCAATCAGGTGGCCAATCACGCGGGAAACGTCGTAGGCGCCGCGCTGTCCGGCTGGCTCGGATGGCGCTATGGGTTCGGCGCGGTGTTCGTGCTCGCGGGCGTGTTCGGCGCGATGACGGTGATTTCGACGCTGCTCATCCGGCGCGATGCGATCGATCACGACAGCGCGCGCGGCTTGAGCAGTTCGTCCCCGACCGGGCATGAACAGGCGAGCGGATTTCGCGTGCTGCTGACGTGCCGGCCCATCTTGCTCCTGGCCGCCTCGCTGGCGATGTTCCATCTCGGCAACGCGGCGATGCTGCCGCTTTACGGGCTCGCGGTCGTGGCGGCGCATCAGGGCGATCCGAGTGCGTTCACTGCGCAGACCATCGTGATTGCGCAACTCGTGATGGTCGTCGCGGCGATCTTCGCGAACCGCCTCATCCAGCGAATCGGCTACTGGGGTGTGATCCTGATCACGTTTCTCGCGCTGCCGGCGCGCGGACTCGTGGCGGGAATGTTTATCGCGGCATGGGGCGTGTGGCCCGTGCAGGCGCTCGACGGAATCGGCGCGGGTCTGCAAAGCGTCGCGGTCCCCGCGTTGGTCGTGCGCTTGCTGCGGGGAACCGGACGGGTGAACGTGGGGCAGGGCGTCGTGATGACCGTGCAGGGCATAGGTGCTGCGCTTAGCCCGGCACTGGGCGGCGTGCTCGCGCAGCATTTCGGTTATGCAACGGCGTTCTTCGTGCTGGGAGGCGTATCGACAGGCTCGCTCGCACTCTGGCTCATCTTCGGCGCTTCGCTCAAGAAGGCGTGCGGGATTCACCGCGACGTCGCGCAAGATTCCTCTCTGGCGACATGAATCCGCTTTTCCTTTGCCGGGCCTTGCGCTCGCTGCAGACTGCGCGTTGACAAATCCGATCGATCAACCAGGCGCGGCTTGAAGATGCCGACCGTCGAGCCACGCGCGCCATCCGCCGAACGCCGATATGTCTTCGGCGGATTGCACCGCGTACGGCTCGCAGATGAAACCGGCCGTCCACGAACCGTCCGACAGCTCGACCTTGCCCAGCCCGAGCGGAGAAGGAATCGTCGCGAGGAACGATCCGAATTCCGCGCTCGGCATCTCCCAGACCTCCACGGCGATGCCGACGCCATCGTCCGCGACGCGCCACATGCCTGGCCTGCGCGTGCCGTCCGCCGATGCGGGCAACGCGCATAGCCGATAGCAAGGCGCGGTGCGCGTCGCCCGCACGAGACGCGCGCCGCGCGCGACGAGATCGCGATTGAGCGGCAAGCCCTGCATGTGCGCGCCGCATACCGCGACCGTCATGCGATCGTTGGCCGCCGCGCCGTGCGGACTCGCATCGACTTCGCCTCCCCCGACGCAGCGCATGCCGCTTCTGCGCTGAAGCAGATCGGCGACGCCGAGCAGATATTGATCCGTGAACGCGCGGCCGAAGACGGTCACGCCCCACGGCAATCCGTTCTCCATGAAGCCGGCGGGCGCGGCCACCGCCGCATAGTCCAGCAGGTTCATGAAGTTCGTGTAGTAGCCGAGCAGCGAATTCGGGCCGATGGGATCGCGCTCCAGTTCAGCGAGCGTCACCGGGCGCGGATACGTCGGCGTGAGCACGAAGTCGAGCGTATCGAGCGATGCATCGCATAGCGCCTTCAGATCCTGAAGCCGATACTGCGCGCGAAACAGCTCCACGGCAGTCGCGCCCGGCGCTTTCGCCAGCACATCGCGAATGACGGGCAGCACGGCATCCGGCTGCGTCGTCATCAACTCGCCCGTCACGCTATAGCGCTCGGCAACCCACGGTCCCTGATACAGCAATTGCGCCGCCTCGACGAACGGCTGAAAGTCGATCTCGACCGCTTCGCCGCCCGCCGCTTCGAGTAGCGCACGCGTTTGCGCGAACAATGCGGGGCTTTCGCTGCAGCCCGCGAACTCCAGTTGCGCGGGCACGCCGAAACGGAACGCGTGCGGCGTGCCGAACGCACGCGCCGCGTTCCATTGCGGATTGCGTCGGCTGTATGCGTCGCGCGGATCGTGCCGCGCGGTCAGCGCGAGCAGTTCGCTGGCTTCGGCGGCGGTTGCCGTGAAGAACGTCACGCAGTCGAGCGTGCGGCATGCCGGCACGACGCCCGCGGTCGAGAGCAATCCTTTCGTCGGTTTGAGGCCGACGAGATTGTTCAGCGCGGCAGGCACGCGTCCCGATCCGGCCGTGTCGGTGCCGAGCGCGAAGCTCGCGACGCCGAGCGCGACCGCAAGCGACGACCCCGCGCTCGATCCGCCCGACGGATACCCGGGATGCACGCTGTTGCGGCACTTGCCATACGGCGAGCGCGTGCCGTTGAGACCGGTCGCGAACTGGTCGAGATTGGTCTTGCCGAGCGGAATCGCGCCGAGCGCGATCAACTGGCCGACGAGCGTCGCGGATTCATCGGGCGTGTACGCGAACGCGGGACAGCCCGCCGTCGTTTCGATGCCCGCGAGGTCGATGTTGTCCTTGATCGCGAACGGAATGCCGTAGAGCGGCAAACTGTCCGGATCGTGGCCTTCGAGCCGATCGACGAAAGGCGCGATCTCTTCTTCCGTCAGCAGATGGATGAAGAGATTGAACTCGGGATTGAGCGCGGCGGCTTTGTCGCGCAACCGGGCGATGAGCTTGCGCGGCGTGAGCGAGCCTTCGCGATATTCGCGGCGCAGCGTGGAGAGACGCAGATCGAATGTCGACATGGTTTTCCGTTGGATAGATTCAGTGACGTTCGATGACCGCGATGCGCTGTCCCGCGCGCAGCGGAGAACCCGGCGCGACATGGATCGCGGCGACGGTGCCCGCGCACGGCGCGCAGACGGCAATCTCCATCTTCATCGACTCGATGACGAGCAGCACGTCGCCCGCCGCGACTTCATCGCCAGGGGCCGCTTTCACTTGCCACAGGCTGCCCGCGATCTCGCTGTCGATGGCGACTTCGCCAGCCTTGAGCGGTGCGAGTTCGGTGTCATCGACGAGTGGCGCATCCTGCGCGTCTTCCGATGCGCCCGCTTCGCGCCAGCGCTCGCGTTCGGCCTGAAACGCCGCTTGCTGACGCGTGCGGAACGCATCGATGCTAGACGCTTCGTCTGCGAGAAACGCCTGATAGTCCGGCAAGGACAGCTCCGTTTCCTCGATGCGCAGCGGATAGCGCCCGAGCGGAAAATCCGCGCGAATGCGCATGAGTTCGTCGGCGGACACTTCGTAGAAGCGGATCTGATCGAAGAAGCGCAGCAGATAGTGCTGGCCGCAGAAATCCGCGGTCTGCGCGTAGCGGTTCCACATCTGCAACGTGCGTCCGACGAACTGATATCCGCCCGGACCTTCCATGCCGTACACGCACAGATACGCGCCGCCGATGCCGACCGAGTTCTCCGCCGTCCACGTTCGCGCCGGGTTGTACTTCGTCGTCACCAGACGATGACGCGGATCGAGCGGCGTCGCGACCGGCGCGCCGAGATACACGTCGCCGAGACCCATCACGAGATAGCTCGCATCGAAGACGATCTTTCTGACGGCATCGATGGAATCGAGATCGTTGATGCGCCGGATGAACTCCAGATTGCTCGGGCACCACGGCGCATCCTTGCGCACCGTCGTCATGTACTTGTCGATCGCGAGCCTGCACGCCGGGTCGTCCCACGAAAGCGGCAGATGCACGATGCGCGACGGCACGCGCAGATCGCCTTGCAGCAGCACTTGCGCCCACGCTTCTTCGACGATCGCAAGCAGACGCGCGAGCGGCAAGTCGTCGGGCCGGTAATGAATCTGCAGCGAGCGGATGCCCGGCGTCAGATCGACCACGCCGGGAAGCGCCTGCGATTCGAGCGACTGCATCAGCGCATGACCGCGAAAGCGCGATACGAGATCGAGTTCCGCCGGGCCGATTTCGAGCAGCAGATGCGTATCGCCGGACACGCGCGCGACGAGTCTTTCGCGGCCCGATCCGCTATCGAGCACGATGGGCGAGGTCAGCGCCGCACGTCGTTCGGTCACTTCGCCGCGTTCGATATCGAGCGATTCTATTTCACGACGCCGCCGCCGCGCGGCCTCACGCGCTTCGCCGATCTCGACGGGAAGGAAGCGCACCTTGTCGCCCGCCTTCAACTGGCCGATCTGCCACAAGTCCGCTTCGATGATCGTCACCGGACACACGAAACCGCCGAGGCTCGGGCCGTCGGGGCCGAGGATCACGGGCATGTCGCCGGTGAAGTCGATCGCGCCGACGGCATACGGATTGTCGTGAATATTCGACGGATGCAGGCCCGCCTCGCCGCCGTCCTCGCGCGCCCATTCGGGCTTCGGCCCGATCAGGCGCACGCCGGTACGGCTTGAATTGAAGTGCACTTCCCATTCGGTATCGAAGAAGCGTTCGATATACGCCGCGCTGAAATACTCGGGCGCGCCATGCGGACCATAGATGACGCGGATCGTGCGAACAGGTTCGAGGCGCAGCGCATCGCCGAGCGTCGCGCCTGCTTGCGCGTCGCCGAGCGGATAGACGTGCAGCACGTCGCCGGCGCGGATCGCGCGTCCGCCGTGTCCGCCGAACTGGCCGAGCGTGAACGTGCTGCGGCTGCCGAGATACGACGCGACATCGAAGCCGCCGCGCACGCAGAGATAGGCACGCGCGCCCGCGCCGCGAATGGTGCCGAGCGCGAGCGTCGAGCCCGCCGCGACATGGATGCTGGTGTGCATCGGCTGCGCGATATCGTCGAGCGTGACGGGAATGTCAGCGCCCGTGATCGCGATCACCGCATCGGTATTGAAGCGCAGCGTCGGGCCGCTCATCGTCACTTCGAGCGCGGCGGCGTCGGCGGCGTTGCCGATGAGACGATTGCCGAGGCGCATCGAGCGGTCGTCCATCGGTCCCGACGGCGGAATGCCGACCGCCCAATAGCCGAGCCGGCCCGGATAGTCCTGCACCGTCGTCTGTGTGCCGCCGCTCACGACGTCGATCGTGCTCGCGCGATACTTCAGCGCTTCGAGGCAGCGCGTCCACGGCTCGCCCGACGCGAACGGCGCGTCGCCGATGATCTGCCGCAGATAGTCGCGATTCGTCTCCACGCCGTAAAGCCGCGTGTTCGCGAGCGCCTCGTCGAGCGCGTGGCGCGCTTGGTCGCGCGTCGGCGACCACGCGATGATTTTCGCGAGCATCGGATCGAAGTATGGCGGCACTTCGCATCCGGCTTCGATCCACGTATCGATGCGCAGCGCGCGGCCATCGGCTTCGGGGAAGGCGACATCGGTCACGAGGCCGGGGCTCGGTTTGAAGTCGCGGCCCGGATCTTCCGCGTACAGGCGCGCCTGGATCGCGTGGCCGCGCGGCTTCAGGCCCGCCATCAGCGAGGAAAGCGGCGCGAGCGTTCCAGCGGCGAGTTCGATCATCCAGCGGACGAGATCGACGCCCCAGACCTGCTCGGTGACGCCGTGCTCGACCTGCAAACGCGTGTTCACTTCGAGGAAATAGAACCGTTCCGCCGCGCTGTCGTAGACGAATTCGACCGTGCCGGCCGACCGGTAATCGACGGCCTTCGCGAGACGGATCGCGGCATCGCACAGCGCAGCCGATACGCCTTCGGGCAACGATGGCGCGGGCGTTTCTTCGAGCACTTTCTGATTGCGCCGCTGCACCGAGCAGTCGCGCACGCCCAATGCGATGGCGTCGCCTTGGCCGTCGCCGAAGACCTGCACCTCGAGATGCCGCGCCCGCTCGATGTACTTCTCGAGGAACACGCCCGCGTCGCTGAAGTTGTTCTCGCCGAGACGGCGCACGGCGTCGAAATGCGCGCCGAGTTCGCCCGCGTTCCAGCACACGCGCATGCCGATGCCGCCGCCGCCCGCCGTGCTCTTCAGCATCACCGGATAGCCGATGCGCTCTGCCGCAGCGAGCGCGGACGGCAAGTCGTCGAGGAGGCCCGTGCCTTCGAGCATCGGCACGCCTTCCTTCGCGGCGATTTCGCGGGCGGTGTGTTTGAGGCCGAACGCGCGCAATTGCGCGGGCGTCGGTCCGATGAACGCGATGCCCGCCGCTTCGCACGCTTCGCCGAACGCCGCGTTCTCCGACAAAAAGCCGTAGCCGGGATGAATCGCCTGCACGCCTTCGGCACGCGCGATGTCGAGGATCTTCGCCGTGTCGAGATAGGTCGTCGCGGCGGGACCGTCGCCGAGCGAATGCGCAATCGAGGCTTCGCTTACATGGCGGCTAGCGCGATCCGCTTCGGCATACACGGCGATGCCGGTGACATCGAGCGCGCGCAAGGTTCTGAGAATGCGGCAGGCGATCGCCCCGCGATTCGCAATCAGGATCTTCTCGAACATGGAAAGGGAAGGGTCGTTCGGAGGCGGGCCGTCCCGCCGTGAGCATGGCGAGCCGCGGTCGTCCGCGGCCGCGATCGCTTCAGCGATAGCTTCGGTTCAGTTGTTCGCGCGTGGTCGTGCAGCAGCGTCCCGAGCGAACGAGCATGACGTGATAGATCCAGCTGCGAATGCGCTTCAGTTCCATATGATCAGCTCCGCGGGTGTCGGGTTATAGGCGTTGCACGGATTGTTCAGTTGCGGACAGTTGGAGATCAGCACGATGACGTCCATCTCCGCGCGCAGCTCGACATACTTGCCCGGCGCCGAGATGCCGTCTTCGAAGGTCAGGCCGCCTTCGGCAGTCACCGGCACGTTCATGAAGAAGTTGACGTTCGCGCCGATATCGCGCTTCGCGAGCCGTCCGTCGTGCGCGCATGCACGCAGGAAGTTGTCGCGGCAGCTATGCATGTAGCGCTTTTCCAGCGCATAACGCACCGTGTTGCTCTCTTGCGCACATGCGCCGCCGAGCGTGTCGTGACGGCCGCAGGTATCGGCGACGATCGTCAGCATCGGATTGCCGAGATTCGAATACAGCACCGAGCCGGACGTCAGATAGAGGCTCTGCTGCCGACGCAACGTGCGTTGCGGATCGAAGCGTTCGCGCGGATCGTGAAGGCTGTAGAAGAGCGTATCGACGGCCTGATTGCCCTCCAGATCGACGATGCGCAGCGTCTGCCCCGCTTTCACTTCATGCAGCCACGGTTCGCCCGCGGCGAGCGTTTCGCGATACACCGCGCTTTCTGGATGTTTTTCACTGACGGTAAGCGCTTGGGTCATGTTGCTCATCTCTCAGGTTCGCTCAAAGGAAAAAGCGTTCGGTGTTGATGAAGCCGCGCACGTTCTCTTCGCATGCGGTACGGCAGATTTCCGCGACTTCGGGATGCGATTCCTTCAGTTCCAGCTTGACGGGCTTCGGCGAGTATTCGGGATGCGGATCGAGCGGATGCTGGATCGCGGTCAGCACGACGAGCGTGTTCATCGGCGCATACAGTTCGACGTAATCGCCCGCTTTCGAATTGCCGGGCACGAAGGCGAGCGCGCCATCGCTCGTCACGTCGATGCGGCTGAAGAGATTGAGCGTCATCAGCAGGTCGGAAACGTCGAGGCCCCACTTGCTCATCTCGACGAGCAGGTTGTCGGTGCCATTGCGATAGAAGCCGTTGCGCAACTCCTGATAGCGGCCCGCGCCGTATCGTTCGAACACTTCCTGCGCATTCGATACCCCGCCGATGCTGTCGTGCCAGCCGCATGTATCCGCAACGATGGCGGCCAGGACGCGCCCCATGTCGGAATAGAGGCAATGGCCCGTGGTGAGCTTCGCGGTGTGCTGGCACTTCAGCGAATCCGGCAGATTGAGCCGCTCGCTCTTTTCGGCCGCGTTGACCATCATCACGCTGACGTTCGCGCCGCCGCGAATATCGGTGATGCAGAGCGACTGTCCGCGCTTGACGATCAGCGATGCATGACCGCCACCGGGGACCGTTTCTTCGAGTAACACTGTCATGGCGTAGAGCTTCCTTTAGTCGGAGACGAGTTCGATGCTGGATGCGCCCTGCACCGCGGCCTGCGCCATATGCACCGCCGATGCCGAGGCGCGCGTGCGGTCGAGCGGAATGTCGTAGGTGATGCGCGCGCCGTACGCGCCGGGCGCTTGCGGATCGACGCGCACCTTGTCGAAGACGAGCACGCGGCTGCCGAGCGTGAAGCCTTCCTTGAGGTCGTGCGTGACCATGAAAATCGTGAGCTTCGATTCGCGCCACAACTCCGACAACAGCACATGCATGTCCTTGCGGATGCCGGGATCGAGCGCGCCGAAGGGTTCGTCGAGCAGCAGCACGCGCGGCTTCATCATCAGCGCCTGCGCGATGGCGAGCCGTTGCTGCATGCCGCCCGAAAGTTGCTGCGGATACTTGTCGAGCGCCGCGCCAAGACCCACGCGTTCGAGCATCGCGGCGGCTTCGTCGCGTGCGGCGCGTCGTTGTGCGCCGAAGAGCCGTCCCGTGAATTTCGCGCGCGGCAGTTCGAGACCGAGCATCACGTTGCGCAGCACGCTCAGATGATCGAAGACGGAGTAGCGCTGAAACACGACGCCGCGATGCGCGTCCGGTTCGGCGGGAAGCGGTTCGCCGTCGAGCAGAATCTCGCCGCGCGTCGCCCGTTCCTGTCCGAGCAGCAGGCGCAGAAACGTGGACTTGCCGCAGCCGGACGCGCCGACCATCGAACAGAATTCGCCTTCCTTCACGGTGAGATTCAGCCGTTCCAGCACGACCTGATCGCCGTAGTTTTTCCATACGTTGCGAACGACGATCATCGCGCGCCTCCGCCGTACCACGGAAAGCACCACTGCGTGAGTCGACGCAGCAGTTCGTCGGTGAGCCACGCGAGCAGCGTGATCCACGCGACGTAGGGAAGAATGAGATCCATCGACAGATAGCGCCGCACGAGAAAGATGCGATAGCCAAGCCCGTCGGTCGATGCGATCGCTTCCGCTGCAATGAGAAAGAGCCATGCGGCGCCGAGCGAAAGCCGGATCGCGACGAGCAGGCGCGGCAGAAGCTGCGGCAGCACGAGCCGCAGAACAAGCGTCCAACTGTTCGCGCCGAGCGTCTGCGCCTTGATCCACATCTCGGCCGGGATTTCGGCGGCGCGCGCGTGCAGATCGCGAATGATCATCGGCGTGATGCCGATGACGATCAGCACGACCTTCGACAGTTCGTCGAGACCGAAGACGATGAAGAGAATCGGCAGCACGGCGAGCGGCGGCACCATCGATATGACGGTGATGAACGGCGAAAGCGTCGCGCTTGCGAGCGGAAACGATCCCGTCGCGATGGCCGCAACGAGCGCGATCGCCGCGCTCACGACGAGCCCGATGCCGAGCCTTCGCAAGCTCGACGCGGTATCGGTCCAGAGCAGATACTCGCCGGTGCGTTTGTCTTCGGCGAAGGCGGCGGACTTCATCGCATCGCTCATCTGCGTCGCGCTCGGCAACAGCTTGTCGTCGGGATTGTCGGCGAGCCGCATCGAAGAGCCGGTGAAATACACCGCGAGCAGCACGACGAACGGCAGCAGTAACAGCATCAGCGCGCCGGTCCTGCTCGGATGTCGATTGATGAGTCGCATGTTGGCCGCCATGTAGTAGAACCTGAAGCGCTCAGAGCTTGCCGGCCGCCGCCATCTCGACGTAGGCCGGATCGAAGCGCAGCTTCACGTTGTTCTTGTTGCCGACGACGACGCCCTTGTCGAACGCCATGCCGACGGCATCCGCGCTCTTCGCGTCTTGCCCCAGCAGGCCGTGATCGAACGAGAACTTGGCGACGCGCGTCATGATCTTCGGCATGTCGGGGCTGGTCACGAATTCGAGCGCGGCCTTCGGCGTGTAGAAGAGGGCGGTGGTCGAGAGCTGGCCTTTGAAGTTGGCGAGATCGGTGCCGGACGCCTTGGCCATCGAAGTCAGCGCGCTCGTGGTTTCGGGGGAATCGCCGTGCATCAGCGCGACCATCTCGAACCATGCGCCGGTCAATGCCTTGCCGAGCGCCGGGTTGTCCTTCAGCGTCTTCGTATTGACGACCATCATGTCCATGATCTCGCCGGGAATCTTGCTGGAGTCGAAGACTTCGGTGACGTTCGGCTGCGCCTTCAAATCGGCGAGCATCGGATTCCATGTGACCGTGTTATGCACGGTGGGCGTGGCGAATGCGCCGGAGATATCGGCGTCGGACGTGTTGACGACCTTGAGGTCGCGCTCGCTCATGTGCGCGCTTTCGAGTGCGCGTGCGAGCAGATAATGCGAGACCGAGAACTGGACGAGGTTGATCTGCTGGCCTTTGAGATCGGCGATCTGCTTGCCCTTGCCCTTCATGAGCACGCCGTCGTTGCCGTTCGAGTAATCGCTGACGATCAGCGCCGTCGAGTCCACGCCACCCGAAGCCGGGATCGTGAGCGCGTCCATGTTGGTCATCGCGCAGCCGTCGAACTTGCCGGCCGTGTATTGATTGATGGACTCGACGTAGTCGTTCAGCTGGACGACATCGATGTTGATGCCGTACTTCTTCGCCCACTTGGAGACGATGCCCTGCGTCTTGGCCTGGCCCCACGGCATCCAGCCCGCGTAGATAGTCCAGCAGACCTTGAAGTCGTTGCGCGGCGCGGCGGATGCGGCGCTGGACGCGAAAGCGGCGACGGAGAGTGCGGCGATGCCAAGAAAGCGAGCGAGCTTGCGCATGAGGTTGACCTCGAAGGAGACGGTTGGCGACGGCAAGGGAGCAGCGCGACTCATCGCGTTCTCTCCCGGGCTTTTATCCCGCCGTGTAACCTCGCCTGAGGTCGACAGCTCTCGGACCAGCATCCGCGTGAAGCAGACCGGAACCCTAGCCGTCCATTTCCAGATTGTTCGATGAACCGGATGATGCGCCGGCTCCTTGCCATCCCCTCTAAGCGGGAATCGTGCCAACGGTTTTTATGGCTGCTGGCGGCGTTGCGCAGGTTCGGACGGAGCGCATTGCCCATCCGCGGTGAAAGCGGCGCACGTTTGATGTATCGGCTGCACCAACATCGGGCGTCGTCCCTGGTTGCCAGCAAACGTTTCCTTCGGTAGACGCGCGAAAACATCGGCGCAACGCTTTTAGCCGATGCGTCGTTGCTCGCGATTTTCTTGGCATGAATGTGGCGCGGACAACATAGCCATTACCGGTTATTACGGAGAATCCGTCTCGTCGTACAAATAAAAACGAAGCGTTTAAAACAGACCGTCTGAAGGCAGCACCATAGCGGCCAAAGACATACGGGGAAGTTATGCAGCGTGAGAAGAACAACGCGCCTGTCAAAGGGCGGGTCATCGCAGTGTGCATCGGGGTTTCGATCGGCGCGATCAATGCGAATGCGCAGGATGCGGAAACGCAGCCGGCCGCGCACGTGAACACGGCGTCTCAGGCTCAACCGCTCATCTCGCTGCCCAGCACGCCGACGCCCGGTCCGGTCGGCAACACCGGCGAATTGCCGGCCGCCAATGGCGCGCCTCTCACGCCGCGCGGCACGGTGAATGCCGCATCGTCGCTCGACAAGAGCGCCACCCTCGCCGGCACGGCACGCTCGCGCACCGTCGATATCGAAGGCAAGCAAGCGCTCGACGATACGCTCGGCGGCGTGGTCACGACCGACACGGTGACGCTCGCGGGGCAGGACTTCTACACCTGGTTCGCGCAGGCTTGGGGCGCCATCCCGCTGTCCGAGCGCTACATCGTTTCGGTGCACGAGCGGCCGTCGCCGCGCTACGGCAGTCTCGTGTGGGTGGAGTACGGCCAGCGTCGCGTGTTCCAGGCGTTCCTGCCGATTGCGCGCTCGAACGTGAAGCCGATTGCCGAAGGCGCGGCGCAGATCGCCTTTCAGAACGTGATGCAGGCGGACCTGACCCGTCTGCTGTTCCGCGACGCCGACATGGCGATGGACGAACTATAAAAAAATCGCATCATAAGAAAATCGATGCAGTAAGGCCAAAAAATACGGGGAAACCGCAATGAAAACGAATGCGCTCTTGAAACGCGCGTTGCTCGCTTGCGCGCTTGCGATGCCGGTTATCGCCGCGCAAGCCACATCGCTTGTGTATGAACCGGTGAATCCGAACTTCGGCGGCAATCCGCTGAACGGGACGAATCTGCTCAACGAGGCGAACGCGCAGAACAAGTACAAGGATCCGTCGACGGAGAACCTCGGTACGAGCAGCCAGTCCACGCTCGACCAGTTCAACACGCAATTGCAGCAGGCGATTCTGTCGCGCGTCGCGTCGTCGATATCGAGCTCGATCGTCGGCACGGACGGCACGCTGCATCCCGGCACGATCAACACGGGCAACTTCTCGATCGCGATCACGCAAGTTACCGGCGGCAATCTGCAAGTGACGACGACCGACAAGACCACGGGTGCCTCGACGACCTTCGTCGTCGGCAACGGACAGTAACGCGAGCGCGCATACGACATGAACAAAGAAGCTATCACGACACTGGCGACGCGCGCGGCACTGGGCGCCACGCTCCTTGCAACGATGCTGTTGACCGGCTGCGTCACGACGCCGATGCCTTCGGCGGGCAACGCGACGCTCACGCCGCCGACGCGCGTGACGCGCGACCTCACGCACCTGCCGCCGCCGAAAGGGCGCATCGTCGCGGCCGTGTACGGTTTTCGCGATCTGACGGGCCAGTACAAGCCGTCGCCGGACAGCTCGTTCTCGTCGCAGGTGACGCAGGGCGGCGCTTCGTTTCTCGTGAAGGCGATGCGCGATTCCGGCTGGTTCACGCCCGTCGAGCGCGAAAACCTTCAGGACCTCCTGACCGAACGCAAGATCATGCGCGCGCTGGAAACGCCGGACGACAAAAAGAACGCGATACCGCAGATCGGCGCGCTCGCACCGGCGAGCATCGTGCTGGAAGGCGGCATCGTCGGTTACGACACGAACATTCGCACGGGCGGCGCGGGCATCGCGTATCTGGGTATTTCGGCATCCCAACAATATCGCGTGGATCAAGTGACGGTGAACCTGCGCGCCGTGGATATCCGCAACGGCACGATACTCAACAGCGTGTCGACGACCAAGACCATCTATTCGATTCAGGTCGATACCGGCGTGTATCGCTTCATCGGCTTCAAGGATCTGTTGCAGGCCGAAGCCGGCATGACGCGCAACGAGCCGCAGCAGCTGTGCGTGAACGAAGCGATCGAATCGGCGCTCGTGCATCTGATCGTGCAAGGCGTCGCGAACCAGTCGTGGGCGCTCAAGGACACGAAGGACTGGTACGACCCGACGATGCAGCGATATCTGCAGGAAAACCAGGGCTACGCGCAGACGATGGAAGACGTGAATCCGTCGTATAGCCCGGTGAGAATCGATCCGCCGAAGACCATCGGCAGTTAATCAGTCTCAGCGAAGGAGATCAGCATGAAAGCATCGCGTGCGCCAATGCGCGCATCGAAGGTCGCTGTGTGCGCGGCGCTCGGCGCGGTCGTCTCGCTCGCGGTGTATGCGGCGGACCTGTCGTCGGTCTCGGATTTCGGTCCGCCGGAACCGGGCTTCGGCGGCGCGACGCAAGTCGCTCGCGTGTCGCAACACGGCCAGGGTAATCGTCTCGACGCGATTCAGGCCGGACATAACGGCTTGATGGCCAATCAGATCGGCATCGCGAACGCGGCGGCGACGGCGCAGGCCGGCAACGACAACTGGACCGTGCTTCAGCAAAGCGGCGCCGCCAATCTTTACGCCGGATATCAGTCGGGTCAGTACAACCGGTCGATCGCGATGCAGAACGGCAGCGGTAACGAAGCAACGGTCACGCAGGTCGGGAATTCGATGTCGTCGTCGGTGACGCAGCTTGGCAACAACAACGAGATTTCGATCTTGCAGAGCAGGAACGGTTCAGGATTATCGGTTACGCAGACGGGCGGCGCCCGGGCTGCGGTTCTGATGAAGTAGGCAGGCGAGGAGACCACGCAGTACAGGTAGGTGTGTGAGTGTGCAGGGCCGGGCGTCAGCGGGGGTTGACGTCCGTTAGGGTTACGAATCTACGTGCAAAAAACATCAAGTCAACGAGGCATAAAAATGAAAGTGAAGGCAATCATCATCGCTATGGGTCTGGCAGCATTGGCATCGACGTCGGCTTTTGCAGCGTCGGTCGGCGAAGGCGCGATCGTCGAGCAGTACGGCAACGGCAACACTGCTGGCGTGACGCAGACGGCGTCCAGCCATGACCGCGTGAAGGTCCAGCAGAACGGCGACGGTTCGAGCGCGACCGTTACTTCGAGCAACGGCGGCGCCAACGTGACCGACATCCAGCAAAACGCGGCACGCGTTTCGGGCGAATCGAAGCTGAGCGCGACGCTCACGCAGCAGCAGGCGATCGGTGAAAAGACCACCATCAAGCAAACGGGCAGCAACAGCACGGTGAACGTGACGCAGACGGCTTCGTCGTACGACAAGGACACGGTCACGCAATTCGGCAAGAACGACTCGGCGACCATCAATCGCACCGGCTCGAGCTGGAACACGGTCAACATCGATCAAGGCACCGGCAAGACGGCAGGCGTGAGCGACGGCGCAAAAGCGACGGTCACGCAGACGACGACGATCGGCAACCGCGTCGACATCCTGCAAGGCAACAAGAACGGCATCGCGACGGTGACGCAGACGAATGGCGGCTACAACTCGGCTCGCATCGATCAGATCGGCGATCATAACGACGGCAAGATCGAGCAGGTTTCGGAAATCGGCGACAACGTGTCGATCAGGCAGGCCGACTTCGCCCGCGCGCAAGTGCATTCGGAAAACGGCGGCGGCAACACGACCACCATCGACCAGAGCGGCGCAGGCGCACCGCACTATGCGCAGGTGACGCAAGGCAACGCGACCAACGAAACGACGACGATCCTGCAAACCGGCTCGGCCTACAACACGGCATACGTCGATCAGTATCGCGAAGCCAACGATCACACGTATGTCGTTCAGGCGGGCGATCGCAACACGGCGGCCGTTCATCAGACGGATGGCGGCAGCAACCTGGCAGCCGCGGTGCAGGTCGGTTCGAACAACAACATGGATCTGACGCAACAAGGCGCGTTCGAATCGACGCTGCTGGCCGGTCAGGGCGGCGGCTTCAACGAAGCGAAGGGCAAGCAGTCGGGCTCGCACGAAGACATGACGCTGACGCAAGTCGGCTACTTCAACTCCGCGGATGCTTCGCAAACCGGTGCGTATAACACGGCTTCGATCGTCCAGATCGGCAACGCCAACTACGGCTCGGTGACTCAGAGCGGTATCGGCAATGCGGCTGCGATCACGCAGGGCGGTTCGTTCAACAAGGCTGTCGTCGTTCAGAAGTAAGGAACGCGGCGCAACGAATGGCGGTATGGCGGGCGGCGAGCGGTTCGAAAGTACCGCTCGCCGCTGTTTCATTCACGCGATGTCGCGAATTGGCCGATCGGTGCCATCGGCCGTACAAGAGCCCAAAATTCTAGCCCGGCAATTCACGAGGAAGCTGACTGTATTCCGCCTGTTTCGATCTCGGCACCACTGACTTTTTGTCGAGTAATCATGCCGCTCATCCGAGGCGACAATAGATGCGTCGGCACTTGTGCGCCACGCAGGCGCTCGCCCGTTTCGCAGTCGAGACGCATCAGCGTCACAGCACAATCGCAAGGGGTCAAACGATGCTCACCTGCTTCGCAGTAAGCCATACCGATGACGACCAGCTCGTTCAATCCGCCGAGCACGAGATTCTTCAGGCGATTGCCGACGAAGCCGAAGTAAGTTTCGAGCCGGGCTTTGCGGGCAAGAGCTACCTGGACGTTCCGACCAATGCCGACGCACGCGAGGCAATGACTGCACGCCTGGAACAGAACGATATGTCCTTCAGCGTGGTTACGCGCATCGCTTATTAGGCGTGGATCACGAAGCGGGATGCGATCGCGGACATGCCGTCGACGCGCTGAACGTTCGTCTTGCGATGTGGCCCAGCACGCGCTTACGTGCGCAACGACCTCAACCCCGCACGCACTTCCCCGGCGAACAGGGCCGGCTGTTCCCACGCCGCGAAGTGTCCGCCCTTGTCGAGCCGGTTGTACCAGATGAGGTTGTGATAAGCGCGCTCCGTCCAGCTTCGCGGCGCCTGATAGTTCTCGCGCGGGAACACGCTCACGGCCGCGGGAACCGATACGTCGGCGGCCGCGAGGAAGTTGAAGTGCGATTCCCAGTAGAAGCGCGCGGACGAGACACCCGTGTTCGTCAGCCAGTAGAGCGTGATGTCGTCGAGAATGTCGTCTCGCGTCATCGCCCCTGATGATTCGCCGTTGACGTCGCGCCCGAACACCGCCGAAGTCAGCGCCGCCGCAGGCTGCACGTAGCCGTCGCCATGATCGAGCAGCCATGCGGCAAGACCTGTCGGCGAATCCGCGATGCCGTAGAGCGTTTGCGGGCGCGTGCCCATTTCCAGCGCGTACGCCCGGCGTTTTCTTGCGGCGCTGGCAAGCTGCTCGTACGCGTGCTTTTCTTCATCGTTGAGGCCCGCAGGTGGCGGATCGCCTGCCTGCAGCGCTTTGGCGATATCGGCGGGAACGGTCGCCGGGAAGTTGACGTGAATGCCGAGCAACTCGGGCGGCGCCTGCTTGCCCATCACGTTGGCGACCACGCCGCCGAGGTCGCCGCCTTGCGCCGCGAACTTGTCGTATCCGAGCCGCTTCATGAGCGTGACCCAGGCGCGTGCGGTGCGCTCGGGTCCCCAGCCGGTCGCCGTCGGCTTGCCCGAGAAGCCATAGCCCGGCAGCGACGGGATCACCAGATGAAACGCATCCGACGCACTCGCGCCGTGTGCCGTGGGATTGGTCAGCGGATCGATGATCTTGAATTGCTCGATCACCGATCCGGGCCATCCGTGCGTGACGATGAGCGGCATCGCGTTCTCGTGCTTCGAGCGAACGTGGATGAAGTGGATGTCCAGCCCGTCGATCTCGGTGATGAAATTCGGATAGCCGTTCAGTTTCGCCTCGCACTTGCGCCAGTCGTAGTCCGTGGACCAGTGGCGCGCGAGTTCCTGCATCATCGCGAGCGGCACGCCTTGCGATTCGTCGGAAACGGTCTCGCGCTCGGGCCAGCGCGTTGCCTTGATGCGGCGGCGCAGATCGGTGAGTTGCGCTTCGGGAACATGCACGCGAAGCGGACGAATCGCTTCCTTGTCGATATTCGCGGTCTTCGCGACTGAGACGATCGATGAGTTCGGTTCAGCAAACGCGAGCTTGTTCAGCGATGCCGCTGCGATACCGGCCGCCGCAACCTCGACGAAGCGGCGGCGCGACGGCGACTTGGGAAGCGTCTTGTTATATGACATGAGAACTCCTGATGAAGGCAAAGCTATTTCGGCGGCTGACTCCGTCACGCGTACTGCGCTTCGAACACGATCGTTCGGCTCGGATCGCGTTGCATACGTAATACGTCGAATCCCGCTGCTGGCGCGGCTCACTGCTGCGCGATGGACGTATTGAAGCGCGCCGACGTATCCCGTGCGTGTCGAAATCGAGGCGTTGTGTAATCGCGCGTATCCGCAGCCGCCGCCGATACGTTGCGATACAAGGTGGCGGCAGTCGTCGACTTGGTTGAGCGTGTCAGCTCTCCGGGTCGTACCCGAACTCGCGGAGTTCCTGCGCACAGCGGCAGGCTTTGGCGATGTCAGCGGCCCATTGGACGGCCGCTTCGCGCGATGGAAGTTCCAGCACACAGAAGCCGCCGTCGAACTCTTTCGTCTGCGGATACGTCCCGTTCGTGACGGTGCCGTCGGCGGCGACCATCAGCGGCGTCACGTTCCCATTGATACCGCCGCCGAACACATAGACGCCCGCTTCCTTCGCCTCTCTGATGACCGCGCGTGCCGCTTCGCCGACCGCGTCGATGTCTTCATCGGCGACGTGCATCGCCGATGCAGGGAAGGAGATTAGGTACTTCGTCATCGTTCGATCCTCCGGGTGTGAGTCGGCCTCCCGCGTCGAAAGGCCACTGGAACGGCGCGAAAAAAGAATAAAAATCGCATCGAAAGATTACTAGGCTTTCAATCGGGCCGAGCGAACGCGTCTTACCTAAGGTGCCGATAAAAACGCGCGCTGCAAGGTAAGCGGACGATCTTCGCAATGCGGCCCTCAAAAAACCGTTGCGCCCATTCTGACGAAGAACGCGAATCATGGGCGCCGTATCACGGCGCGTCCCTTCGATCGAGGCTGTATTTCTTCGGCATCCCGATCACTGCGAGCTGACCTGATAGCGCGCAGACGACGAGCGTGTTCAACACGCGCTTCCTGAAGACCCCTTACTCAATGGCCTTCCAGGAAATCCCTATATCTTCAAAGGAGGTTGAAATGGCCGGTGATATCAACATTCGTGAACGTGTCGTGATCTTGCCCGAGACAGGCGCATTCGCCGAGGCGCGGCGTCATCCCGAATCCACATCGAGCCGCCGTGTCGTGCATGTCTACGGTTCGCGCGTGATCGTGATGGAGGAATCGGCGGAACCCGCCGCAAAGGCGCTGGCGTACGAATCGCTGCAGGCATCCGCGATGGTGGTCGACTCGCTGTCGGCGACGGAGCAGTTGGGCTACAACGCGTTCGCCTTGCGCGAATCGAGCGCGTATCGGACCGCGAAGTCATCGCGTCCGCGCGAGGGCGAATCGTGGGATTCCAGCGAGGAAATGCAGTATTCGTGTACGCCGCCCGAAGACTCCAGGGAGCGCGCCGAAAGGGCGATGGCGCAGGCGGGCGCGCCGACGAGCCAGCGTCTGACCGGCTCGGTCGCGGTGGGAATCGTGATCGTGGAAGGACCGAACGACAATCTCAAGTTTTCGCAGGACGAGCGTACGAAGGTCGTCGCCGAAGTGCAGAACGGACTGAGCTGGCTGGCGACGCAAAACCCGGAAGGCTTGACCTTCAAGTACGACATCAAGATCGTCGCGGTGGAGGTGCAGCCCGGCGCGGACACGCTGACTTTCGATGAAAAAGAGACGCTGTGGCGCGATCCCGCGATGACGCAGCTCGGCTACGGCACGGGCATGGGCGCGGTGACGGCGTACATCGAAAAGCTGCGCACCGATCTCGGCACCGACTGGACGTATTGCGGCTTCTTCACCAAGTATCCGCTCGGGCATTTTGCTTATGCGTCGATCGGCGGCCCGCGTCTCGTGATGAACTACGACAACGATGGATGGGGCCCCGACAACATCGACCGCGTATTCGCGCACGAAAGCGGGCACATTTTCGGCGCGCCGGACGAATACGCGGCGAGCGGCTGCAACTGCGGCGGATCGTGGGGCGTGTACTTCAAACCGAACGCCAACTGCGCGAATTGCGCGCCAGGGGGCGGCGTCGATTGTCTGATGAAGGGCAATACCTGGAACATGTGCGTGCACACGCCGTTCCATCTCGGCTTTCCGCTCGTTACACAGACCTACACCGGCGTATGGCGGCAGGGCAACGACGCGCACTATCTGTGGGTCAACGCATCGTGGAACAGTTTCGTCGCGAAATGGCAGCAACTCGCGGAGCAGAATCTGCGTCTCGCCGATCTCAAGATCACGCGCGAGAACGGTTCCGAGCGATTCCACGGCGTCTGGCGCGAGGGCACGGGCGGCTATTACCTTTGGGTCAACGCGAATCAGGCGGACTTCATCACCAAATGGCAGGAGCTGGGCGCCCAGGGGTTGAGGCTCGTCGATCTCGAAGTGCAGAACGTCAACGGCACGCTGCTGTATTCGGGCGTCTGGCTGCCCGGCGACGATGGCTACTATCTCTGGATCAACGCCGACTGGAACAGCTTTGTCGCGAAGTGGCAGCAGCTCGCGGATCAGAACCTTCGTCTCATCGATCTCAAGATCGTCGATGTGGGCAACGAGCAGCGCTTCTTCGGCGTGTGGCGGCAGGGCACGGGCGGTCATTATCTCTGGGTCAATGCGGACTGGAACAACTTCGTCGCGAAGTGGCAGGAGCTCGCCCAGCAGAATCTGCGTCTCGTCGATATCGAGATTACGCAGTCCGCGCAAGGTCAGCGCTTCTCGGGCGTCTGGCTGCCCGGCGCGGATGCGTACTACCTGTGGTCCGGCGCCGACTGGCAGCACTTCGTCGCGAAATGGGAAGAGGTATCGGCGCAAGGCATGCGGCTCGTCGATCTCGACGTGGTGCCGGGCTCCGGCGCGCAGAGTCCGACGCCATCATCGGTCGCGGCTTCTTACGGCGGCATGGCGAGCGCATCGGCATCGGCGTTCGATTCTTACGAGGATGGCAAGGGCGGTCCCGGCGCAGCCACGCTGGCAGGGGAAGCGGGCTATGGAATGGGGAGCGTGAACGGCGAGGGCACGGCGGTATCGGCCCCGGATTCGGGCAGGCTCGCGGGCGTCGGCGGCGGTTCGTCGAACGGCGGCGGCCTCGCGTCGACTTCGACCGCGACCCGCACCCCTACCGCCGGCGGCGGCAACGCGTTCGGCGGCGGATACTTCGGCGGCAGTCCGCAACCCGGCGATGCGCCCGCGCCGCAACCGGAACTCACGATGGAAGCACTCGGAGGCGGATCGGTTTCCTGAGCGCGATGGGGTAGGGGTCCACGCGGCCGATGCGTCACCGCTTCGGATCGGGCGGTTGCATCGGCGGCGTGTCCCAGTCGAGCTGATCGCCACGGCGCGTCTTGACCTGGCCGAACCGCGACATCCATGCATCGACGAAAAGCGCTTCGGTATCGTCGAGCCCGTTCGACTGCTTCACCGACGATTCCGCGTGCGTCAGCACGCTGGCGACGCCGCGCATCGACGCGATGCGTGGAACGGCCGAAGCATCCGCGGTGCTCACGTATACGCGGTTCGAGATGGATTGCGTCGGCGGGGCGGCGCGCATGACGGCATCGCGCTCGGCGGCCGATATGGATAGCTGGAGAATGACGAGGACTTCGACCATGACACGTTGCTCCCGCGCGCGATGCGCGTAGCCAAGTGTAGGGCGGGCCGCATCCGGTCGCAACGCAGCGGCATGGATACTCGCGATGCTGCCCGACGAACTTATGGGCTCGTGATGGCGGATTTTGTCCGCAAAGATGACGCGTAATGCTCTTTCCTGCGCGGTTGGCGGGGCATTATGATGATTGCACGTTCAATCATCGAGGCCAAAAATGACCGCTGACCAACGCCGTTCCGCTCTCGTCATCATCGACGTTCAGGAATCGTTTCGCCACATGCCCGACTGGTCCGACACGGATCTGCCGGCTTTCAAGGAAGCCGTACTGCGCCTCGACCGCGGCGCGCGCGAAGCCGGCGTTCCGGTGGTTCATATCTTCCACGTCGGCAAGGCCGGACCGTTCAAGAAGGAATCGGGCTTTGTGAAGCCGCTGGACTGGTTGCCCGCTTCGCCCGATGTCGTTTTCGAGAAACACACGCACAACGCGTTCACCGATACCGGCCTGGACCTGTGGCTGCGCCGGCGCCAGATCGATCATCTGGTGATCGCGGGCATCCGCACCGAACAGTGCTGCGAGACGACGACGCGAGTCGCCTCGGACATCGGCTATGCCGTCGACTACGTGACCGAGGCTACCCTCACGTTTCCGATGACTCACGCCATCAGCGGCCGCGTCTACTCGACGTCCGAGATCAAGGCGCATACGGAACTCGTGCTGCAGGGACGCTTCGCGCGCATCGCCACAACCGACGACGCGCTCGCTGCGTGGCGCACGGCAAAAGCTGCATGATTCCGCCGATATCCGTATGGTTCGTGCTGACGCCGCCCGTGCTGATGCTCGACTATGCCGGCCCGGCCGAGGCGATGCGAATGGCGGCCGAAGCCGGCGGGCCTTTCGCGCTGCATCACTGCGGCCCGCTCGAGCGCGCGGCGACGTCGCTCGGCACCTTCATCGACGGTATCGAACCGTTGCCCGACAGGCTGCCGCGGAACAGTCTCGTCATGGTCGTCGGCAGCACGGAGTCGCCGGAGCCGGGCACGAACGCGCCGTTCGATACGGTCGCGCAGTGGCTTCGAGCCGCCCCGGCCGAAGACACGCGCATCGCCAGCATCTGTTCCGGCGCGCTCCTGCTTGCGCGCGCGGGGCTGCTTGCGGGACGGCGCTGCACCACGCACTTCGGACTCGTCGATGAACTCGCGCGCGCGGAACCGACGGCGCGCGTGCAATACGACTGCCTGTTCGTCGATGACGGCGACGTGCTGACGAGCGCCGGAATCACCGCGGGTATCGACCTGTCGCTGTATCTGATCGAGCACTATGCGGGAGCCGAGCGCGCCGCCGATATCGCACGCCGTCAGGTGGTCTATCAGCGCCGTGCAGGCGACGACGTGCAGCTTTCGCCGTGGCTTGCGCATCGGAATCACATGCATCCGGCGGTGCATCGCGCGCAGGATGCCATCGCGCAAAACCCTGCGCGCGACTGGAGCGTCGCCGAACTCGCGCGTGCCGCGCATGTGAGCCAGCGGCATCTGAGCCGCCTGTTTGCGGAGCACGCGGGCGTCACCGTACTGGAGTATCAGCAGAGTCTGCGGGTGGCGAGCGCGCAGCGCTTGCTCGCGCAGTCGGACTACAACATCGAGCGCGTGGCGGAGGAATCCGGTTTCGCATCCGTCCGGGATTTCCGGCGCGTGTGGCGGCGGTATCACGACGTGTCGCCCGCGCGGTTTCGCAGCGGTTCGGAGCTCGAATCTTCTGTCGACTGAACGCATCGGAACCCGCCGCCGGGCATATCTCGCCGCTTCCAGCCTGCCGTTTTGCCGCTGTCCACAGTCGGAATCTGGCAAGCATAGAGCCGGGGCTGCACCTCGACTATCGCGTCGTCCACCGCAGGGGCGGCCCCGGCATCGCGTTTCACGATGGTGCCTTGCCGAAATAGCACGTACAACGCAGTGCGTCTGGCGCATGATGCTCTCACAACACCGACCCGCCGAGCATACGCAAGCGTTCGCAAACGGCGCATTCACGGAGTGAGACGAAGCGATGCAACTCGAACAAGGAGCGGGTCGCCCGCGCACGCTTTACGACAAGATCTGGGACCGTCACCGGGTCATGTCGCGTGACGACGGACAGGATCTGTTGTTCATCGACCGCCATTTCATTCACGACGTCACCGCGCAGTCCTTCGATCTGTTGCGTCAGCGCGGCCTGACGCCACGCTCCCCCGAGCGCATCTTCGGCACGGCGGATCACTACGTTTCCAGCGTCGCAAACGACCTGTCCGCGGTTGCCGACCCGGAGCGGCGCGGCATGATTCAGGCGCTTCAGCGCGACGCCGCCGAGTCTCGGATCACGCTGTTCGACATGGACGATTCCCGTCGCGGCATCGTTCACGTGGTCGGGCCCGAGCAAGCGTTGAGCTTGCCCGGCATGACCGTCGTCTGCGCCGACAGCCACACATCGACACATGGGGCGATGGGCGCGCTTGCTTTCGGAATCGGCGCGACCGAGGTGGCTCACGTGCTCGCCACGCAATGCCTGTGGCAACGCAAGTCGGGCAACATGCGCGTCACACTCGATGGCAGCCCGGGCACGGGCGTCACCGCCAAGGACCTGATTCTCGCCGTGATCGCCCGGATCGGCGTGGCCGGCGCCGTGGGCCACGTCATCGAGTACGCGGGCTCCGCGATCTCCGGCCTGTCGATGGAAGGCCGGCTGACGCTCTGCAACATGACCATCGAAGCTGGCGGGCGAGCAGGCATGATCGCACCGGACGAAACCACGTTCGCGTACATCGCGGGGCGTCCCTACGCACCCGATGGCGATGCGTGGGACCGCGCGATGTCGCAATGGCGCGACTTGTTCACCGATCCCGGCGCGCCCTTCGATCGGGAAATACACATCGACGTCTCCGACATCGCCCCGATGGTCACGTGGGGCACGACGCCCGAATACGCCTGCGGCATCGACGGACGCGTTCCCGATCCCGCGCGACAAGCCGACCCGGATCGACGCGCGGCGATGTCGAAAGCGCTGAACTACATGGGGTTGCCTCCGAACGCGGCGCTGGAAGGCGTGGCGATCGACAGGGTGTTCATCGGATCGTGCACGAACGGCCGCATCGAGGATTTGCGCAGCGCGGCGGAGGTGGCGCGCGGCCGCCGCATCGCATCTGGCGTCGAGGCGTGGGTCGTGCCGGGCTCGCACGAGGTACGGGCTCAGGCCGAGGCGGAAGGACTGGACCGCGTGTTCAAGGAAGCCGGTTTTCAGTGGCGTTATCCCGGCTGCTCGATGTGCCTTGCAACCAACGGCGATATCGCCGCGCCCGGGCAGCGTTGCGCTTCCACTTCGAATCGCAATTTCGTGGGCCGTCAGGGACCTGGGGTGCGCACGCATCTGATGAGTCCGGCCATGGCTGCTGCCGCTGCCGTGACAGGGCGTCTGACCGATGTGCGCCGTCTCCTGGGAGCATGAAATGGAAAGCCTGATTCACCTCGATGCGGTCGCCGTCCCGATCGCCGGCATCGATTGCGACACGGACCAGATCCTGCCCGCGCGCTTCCTGCAAAAACCCCGCTCCGACGATTTCGGCCAGTTTCTCTTTCGTGCGCTGCGCTTCGGTCCGGATGGCGCCGAGAAGCCTGAGTTCGTGCTCAACCAGGCGTCGTTTCGCGAGGCGCGCATCGTGGTGGCGAACCACAACTTCGGTTGCGGCTCTTCGCGGGAGCACGCGGTCTGGGCGCTGTATGACTACGGAATCCGGGCGGTGATCGCCCCGAGCTTCGGCGATATCTTCTTCATCAACTGCCTGAAGAACGGGCTGCTTCCGATCGTGCTGCCGGAGAGCGTCGTGCTTCCGCTCCTGGAAAGCCTCGGCAGCAGGGCAGTCAGCCGGATCTCCATCGACGTGCCCGCGCAGACTGTGACGTTACCCGATGGCGCTTCGCATCCTTTCGATATGGAGCCCTTCGCGAAGGAATGCCTGCTGCGCGGCATGGACGAGATCGATTACACGCTTTCGCATCGAGACCGCATCGATGCATTCGAGCGCAATCGTGCCGATGCCTATTGAGGCGCGCGCTTTCCAAAACGACCTGGAGGAGTTCAGATGAAGATTGCAGTCATGCCCGGTGATGGCATCGGTCCGGAAGTAGTGGCGCAGGCGCTCAAGGTGCTGCAAGTCGTGGCACCCCATGCAGAGACCCAGGAGGCGCACATCGGCGAGGCCGGCATCCGGGCGCACGGCGTGCCCCTTCCGCAGCCCACGCTCGACGTGGCGCGCAAGGCCGACGCCATCCTGTTCGGTGCGGTAGGCGTCGCGGACGAAGCAGGGATACCCCGCGAGCGTCGTCCCGGAACGGGTCTCCTGCAGTTGCGCGAAGCGCTCACGCTGTACGCGAACTTCCGTCCGGCGTATATGTTCCCGGAACTGATCGGCGCTTCGACCTTGCGGCCGGAAGTCGTCGATGGACTCGACATCGTGATCGTTCGCGAGCTGAACGGCGATGCCTATTTCGGTCAGCCGCGCGGCTTCGAGACCAACGAGGCAGGCGAGCGCGTCGGCTTCAACACGATGCGCTATTCGGAATCGGAAGTCGAACGCGTCGCGCACGCGGCTTTCCGCGCCGCTCGTCGACGTCACCACAAGCTGTGCTCGGTGGACAAGGCCAACGTGCTGGAGGCGAGTCAATTGTGGCGCGAAACTGTCACGCGCGTCGGGCGGGACTATCCGGACGTCGAACTGAGCCATCTCTTCGTCGACGCCGCCGCCATGATGCTGATGCGCCGGCCCAAGCAGTTCGATGTCATCGTCACGGGCAACTTGTTCGGCGATATTCTGTCGGACGCCGCGGCCATGCTGACCGGATCGATCGGCATGCTGCCGTCGGCTTCGCTGGGCTACGACCGCAAAGGGCTGTACGAGCCCGTGCATGGGTCGGCGCCGGACATTGCAGGCAAGGACATCGCCAATCCGCTTGCTGCCATCCTGTCGCTCGCGATGATGCTGCGCGAGAGCTTCGAGATGGAAGACGCCGCCGAGCGCGTCGAACAGGCCGTGCGGGCCGTGCTGTCCGCCGGCTACAGAACCGCCGATATCCATCAGGAAGGTACGCAAAGCGTCGGCACGCGTGACATGGGCGATGCAGTGGTCGAAGCCTTGCAGAAAGAAGTCGTTTAGGGCGGATCGCGGCCTGGACCGGCTGGCAGCGCGGCGTCACGATCACGCAAGGCCAGCCTTGCAGGGCAGTTTTCGCACCGACATCCCTTGAAAGGGAGGAGACAACCATGAAGCTGAAACTCGCAGTTGCACTGTGCGCAGCCGTGGGACTCGTTTGCGCATCGGCCACGGCAGTGGCGAAGGACACGCCTGAGAAGCCTGAGCTGCACATCGCGGCGGCGTCGACGGGCATCACATACCTGCCGATGCTCGTCGCCAAGCAGCGCGGCTATTTCAAGGACGAGGGGCTCGACGTAACCATCGCCGCATTCTCGGGCGGCTCGAAGACGCTGGAGGCCTTGTTGGGCGGCAGCTCCGATATGGTGGCGGGCGCGTACTCGAACACGATCACCATGGCGACGAAGGGTCAGCACCTCGTCGTGGTGGCCGCACAAGTGATTTGCCCGGGATGGATCTTCGGCGTATCGCAGAAACACGAGACCGACGTCAAGTCGCCCAAGGATTTGAAGGGCATGCGAATCGGCGTGAGCGCGCCAGGCTCCAGCACGCACATGGCGGTCAACTACATCCTGCACAAGGCGGGGCTGCAGCCTTCGGACGTATCGATCATCGGGGTGGGGCAGGCGGCCGGCGCCGTTGCGGCGGTGCGTGCGGGGCAAATCGATGCCCTTATCGTCAACGATCCCAGTGCCACGATCCTGACGAAAGACGGCAGCCTGAGACCGCTCGAGAACATGCGTACGGCGGACGGCAACGTGAAGGTGTTCGGGGCGGACTATCCCGAGTCGAGCGTATTCGCGACGCAGGACTTCATCGACAAGAATCCGAAGACGGTTCAGGCAGTCGCCAATGCGATCGTGCGCGCGGAAAAGTGGATCGCCACGGCGACGCCGCAACAGGTCGCCGACAACGTGCCGCCGCAGTTTCTGGGCGACAACAAGGCGCTCTACGCCGAGGCCTTCACGAACAGCCGACGCTGCATCGCGCAGAACGGGGAAATCACGGCCAAGGGCGCCCAAACGGTGCATGAAGTGCTTGCGGCCTTCGACCCGGCGGTGGCCTCGGCCAAGATCGACCTCGCCACGACCTACGACAATCGATTTGTCAGAAAGGCGGCAGAGGTCCAGCCATGAGCACCGCCGCGTATAGCGTCCCGCTCGACAGCGGACCGGCGGAAGCGCGTGAAGCGTTACGCTTCGACAACGTGACCTGCACTTTTGCCGGCAACGGCAAGAGAGCGCAGACCTACACCGCGGTTTCCGGCGGAAGCCTGACGATACGAGACGGCGAGTTCGTCTCGATCGTCGGTCCTACGGGTTGCGGCAAGTCGACACTGTTGAACGTCGCCGCCGGGCTTACCCGGCCTTCGTCGGGCAGCCTGAGCGTGTTCGGCAAGAAACTGACTCACGGTCTCAACACGCAGGCCGCCTACCTGTTCCAGGTCGATGCGCTCATGCCGTGGAAGACCGCCGAAGAGAACATTGCCATCGGCCTGATCTTTCGCGGGATGCCGCGCGAAGAAGCCTTGAGCGTCGCCCGCGGCTGGCTCGAGCGAGTAGGGCTGCAAGGTCATGGGAAGAAATATCCGCATCAGATGTCGGGCGGCATGCGCAAGCGGGCCGGTCTCGCGCAAGCCCTGGCGCTCAATCCCCGCATCATTCTGATGGACGAACCGTTCAGCGCGCTCGATATCCAGACCCGTCATCTGATGGAAAACGAGCTGTTACGGCTGTGGTCGAACGACCGCAAGTCCGTGATGTTCGTGACTCACGATCTCGAAGAGGCGATCTCGCTTTCCGACCGGGTCATCGTGCTATCGGCGGGACCGGGTACACGACCTATCGCTGAGTTCGAGATCGATCTCGAGCGGCCGCGCGAGATGTCGGAGATCCGGATGACGCAGCGTTTCCTTCAACTGCACACCCAGATATGGGACGTGCTTAGAGGCGAGGTTCTGAAAAGCTATGCGCGCAATCGAGTTTAGTCCAAGCAATCGCTTCACCGTTCTGGCGACGCGGCTCGCAATCCTGCTCGGCGTCCTGTTCATCTGGTGGCTCGGCACGTATCAGAAATGGCTGTCGCCGTTCTTCTTCGGCGATCCGGTAGGCGTGGCGCGTCGCATCGTCGAGTGGTTCGTCACGGGCTCGGTGTTTCGCCATCTGTACACGACGCTGCTCGAAACGATGCTTGCGTTCGCAATCGGCACGGTTCTGGGTTTGGGATGCGGTCTCTGGCTTGCCCTTAGCCCGTTTCTGGCGGTCGTGTTCGATCCGTTCATCAAAGCGATGAACTCCATGCCGCGCCTGATTTTCGCGCCGATTTTCGCGCTTTGGTTCGGGCTGGGCATCTGGTCGAAAGTCGCCTTGGGCGTGACGCTCGTCTTCTTCGTGGTCTTTTTCAACGTGTTCCAGGGTGTGCGCGAAGTGAGCCCGACCGTGCTCTCCAATACGCGGATGCTCGGGGCGAACTCGCGTCAACTGATGAGGCATGTGTATCTGCCATCGGCGACGAGCTGGGTGTTTTCGAGCCTGCACAACGCGATCGGCATCGCGTTCGTCGGCAGCGTGGTGGGCGAGTATCTGGGCTCGGAGAAAGGCGTTGGCTATCTGATTCTGCTGGCCGAAGGCGTGTTCGATATCAACTCGGTCATCGCGGGGATTCTGGTGCTGACCGTGTTCGCGCTAGTGCTCGATACGGCCGTATCGATGATCGAAGACTATCTGCTGCGCTGGCGCCCCGTGGCCGGACAGACCGTTGCCGCCAGCGCGTGAACGCGCGATCCAACCTGAAGGGACTAAATTGCAGACGAACACAATCAATCTGGCGGACCGCGTCGCTGTCGTGACGGGCGGCGCCCAAGGCATCGGTCTCGAAGTCGGCCGCCGGCTGCTCGAGTCCGGTGCGCGACTCGTGGTCTGGGACGTGAATCCTGCTGGCATCGAGCAGGCCCGTACTCAACTGCGCCGGCACGACGTTCGCTTCGAGCGCGTCGACATTGCCGATTACGCGAGCGTGCAAGCGGCTGTCGCGGCGACGCTGGAATCGATGGGACGTATCGATATCCTCGTCAACAACGCGGCGATCGTCGGCCCGAATGCGCCTCTGATCGACTATCCGATCGATATCTGGAAGCAGGTCATGGAGATCGACGTGAACGGCACGTTCCATTGCTGCCGTGCGGTGGTCCCGGAAATGGTCCGTCAGAACTACGGCCGTATCGTCAATCTCGCTTCGGTCGCCGGCAAGGAAGGCAATCCGAATGCGGCGGCCTACAGCTCGGCGAAGGCCGCGGTCATCGCAATGACGAAGTCGCTGGGAAAGGAGCTGGCACGTCACGACATCGCGGTCAATTGCGTGACACCGGCCGTTGCGCGCACGCCCGGCGCGATGGAGCAGGCGCCCGAGCATATCGAGTACATGCTGGGCAAGATTCCGCGGGGCCGTTTCCTCGAACTGAATGAAGCCGCCGCCATGATCGCGTGGCTCGTCAGCGGAGAAAATTCCTTCACCACCGGAGCGGTTTTCGATCTGTCCGGCGGGCGCGCCACCTACTGAAGCGAGCATACATATGAAGCTCTTGCGCTACGGTTCACCGGGCGAAGAGAAGCCGGGCCTTCTCGATGCCGATGGACATATCCGTGACCTGTCGAACCATGTTGCCGATATCGCCGGCGACGCTCTGCTGCCGGATAGCCTCGCACGTCTGAAAGCGCTGGACATTGCGTCGTTGCCGCGCGTGGAAGGCAATCCGCGTCTGGGCCCCTGCGTGGGCGGCACGCGCAAGTTCATCTGCATCGGCCTGAATTATTCCGACCACGCAGCGGAAACCGGCGCCACGGTGCCGCCGGAGCCGATCATCTTCATGAAGGCCACGAGTGCGATCGTCGGTCCGAACGACTCGATCGAGATTCCGCGCGACTCGCTCAAGACCGACTGGGAAGTCGAATTGGGCGTGGTCATCGGCAAGACGGCCAAGTACGTCGGCGAGGCCGATGCGATGAACCATGTCGCGGGCTATTGCGTCATCAACGATGTGTCCGAGCGCGCGTTTCAGGCGGAGCGTCAGGGCCAATGGACCAAGGGCAAGTCGGCGGATACGTTCGGTCCGACCGGGCCCTGGCTCGTCACCGCAGACGAAATTCCCGACCCGCAGACGCTGCCGATGTGGCTGGAAGTCAACGGACATCGCTATCAGAACGGCAGTACGGTCACCATGGTGTATGGCGTGCGATATCTGGTTTCATACCTGTCGCAGTTCATGTCATTGCAGCCGGGCGACATTATTTCCACGGGCACGCCGCCCGGAGTCGGCCTGGGGCAGAAGCCTCCGGTCTATCTGAAAGCGGGCGATATCGTGACGCTGGGCATCGAGGGCCTCGGGCAGCAGCGCCAGAACGTCGTGCAGGGTTGAACGCTTCGCGGCACGGTCGCGCGAGAAATATTCGACGGAGACAAACTATCGTGACAGCGCTTTGGCGTCAGGTTTCCATTGCATTGGCAATCTTCGCTGCCGTCTCGGCTGCATCGGCCGCGAGCGGCGCGCCTGTGCCGGAGAAGCCGAAGCTGCATCTGGCGGCGGCGGGCGTCGGCTTTCCTTACCTGCCGTTCGTCATTGCGGACAGCCGGGGCTACTTCAAACAGGCCGGGCTGGATGTCGAGATCGGCGTGTTCAGCGGAGGCGCCAAGGCTCTGCAGGCGATGATGGGCGGAAGTGCCGACATCGTGGCAGGCGCCTATTCCAATACGATAACCATGGCCGCCAAGGGGCAGAAGCTGGTCTCGTTCGTGACGCTGGCCTCGTGCCCCGGATGGGTGTTCGGTGCAACGCGCGCGAGCCACGACAAGGTCAAGACTTATGCGGACCTGAAAGGCATGCGTATCGGCGTGAGTTCGCCCGGATCGAGCTTTCATATGGGCGTGAACTATCTGCTGAGCAAGTCCGGCTTGAAGCCCGGCGACGTGTCGATCATCGGCGTGGGTTCATCTGCCGGAGCGATCGCTGCGGCGCGCAGCGGTCAGATCGACGCGTTGATGAGCAACGACCCGGTCGCCACCGTTCTGCAGGGCAGCGGCGATCTGTTTCCGTTGGCCGTGATGCGAGACCCGGCCGGCACGCGCGCGACACTGGGCGGCGACTATCCGGAAGCGGCCATGTACACGACGAGAGATTTTCTCGTCAAGTATCCGAATACCGTGCAAGCGGTGACGAATGCGATCGTCGAGGCCGAGCGCTGGATGGCGCATGCAACGCCCGAACAGGTCGCCGCCGCCGTGCCGCAGCAATATGCGCTGGCCGAAAAGGATGTCTTCGCTCGTGCGTACGCCAACATGCGAAGCTGCATTTCGCGCGACGGCCTGATGACGGACGCCGCCGCGCATACCGTACACGATGTCCTGACCGCATTCGATCCCGAAATCGGCAAAGCATCGATCGACCTGAAGACCACATACTACAACCGTTTCGTCGAGAATGCGGACAAGCGTTGAACCGAGGAGACCAGACATGGAGAGCGACATCCGCATCCTGGCGGAGGGCCTGATGTTCCCCGAGGGACCGGTGGCGATGGCCGATGGCTCGGTCGTGCTGGTCGAAATCGAGCGCGAGACGATCAGCCGCGTATCCGTCGACGGCAGCGTGAGCGTCGTTGCGGAAACAGGCGGAGGGCCGAACGGTCTCGCTGTGGGTCCGGACGGCGCTTTCTACATCTGCAACAACGGGGGATTCCTGTTCCGTACCGTTGCGGGGCTCAATCGCACTCGGCCGGGTATCCATCCAGGCTATACGAGTGGGCGGATCGAACGGTTCGACCCGCGCACGGGCACGCTGACGACGCTCTACGAGCGCTGCGGCGATCAACCGCTGTGCGGGCCGAACGACATCGTGTTCGACCACGAAGGCGGTTTTTACTTCACTGATTTCGGCAAGAACCGGCTGCGCGATCGCGATCACGCGGGTCTTTATTACGCGCGAGCCGATGGGTCGATGATCGTCGAAGTCGCGTATCCGCTTACTACCGCGAACGGCGTCGGTCTGTCGCCCGACGATCGCGTGGTCTACGTCGCCGAAACAGAAACGGCGCGCTTATGGGCGTTCGACCTGGAGGAACCCGGCCGGGCGCGCAAGCATCCCTATCCATCGCCGCACGGCGGACGTCTCGTGTGCGGGCTTCCGGGCTACCAGCGATTCGACAGCCTGGCCGTGGACGCGGCAGGAAACATTTGCGTAGCGACGCTCGTCACGGGTTGCATCACCGTGGTCGCGCCGACCGGCGAGGTGATGCGGCAAGTCATGGTCCCCGATGGCATGGTGACGAACATCTGCTTCGGAGGCGCCGACATGAAGACAGCGTATGTCACGATGTCCGGCACCGGGCGTCTGGGTGTGCTGTCGTGGCCGGAACCCGGATTGAGGCTAGCTTATTCGTGATTGCCGGGCTGCTGCTGCGCGCTTGCGAGCAGGTGTTTGAGGAAGAGCTGGACGGGTGCGGGAAGAGACTCCGCCTCACGCACGCAGATTTTCCAGTGCCGCTCGGCCCACGGTTCGTCCAGCAGGACAGCAACCAGCGGCGCCGAGCTGACGTAGCGCTCGGCGTGATGCTCGGGCACGAGTCCCACGCCAAGGCGCGCTTCGACCATGCTGCGCACCGGCTCGAAGCCATTGACCCGGATAGACAGCTTGAGCGGATGGTCGAGGTCTGCCGCCGCGCGCAACACCAGCGAATTCAGATAGCTTCCTTCCTGAGGCCCCACGAGCGGATATCGCGCCACCTCGCGAAACTTGAGACGGCCGGCACGGCCCAGCGGATGATCGGGCGGCATGATGACCACGAGGCGGTCGCTTCGGTACGGATAGACCTGCAGGCCGGCAGTTACCGTGGTGCCGCCGAACACGCCGATATCGGCAGTGTTTTCGGAAACGGCGCGCACGACAGCAGGGCTCAGGCTCTCCTGAAGGTCGATGCGCAAAGCTGGATGGAGATCCAGGAAATCGCGGATATCCTTGGCGATGTACTGGACGATGGTGGAGAGGCTGGCGTGTAGCCGGATCTGACCGCGAACGCCTTCCGCGTGGTCGAGCAATTCGCTTTCCATCTGCTGGATGTCGCGCAGCAGCGTCCGTGCGTGTTGCAGCAGTGCTGCCGCCGCGACGGTCAATTCCAGCCCCTTGTTGCTACGCACGAACAACGCCGTCTTGAGGATGTCTTCGAGCTGCGACATGCGCTTGCTGAGCGCCGAAGCCGCGATGTTCTCGAATTCCGCAGCCCGCGCGATGCTGCCGTGTTCGCAGACGGCGACGAAAAGCTTCAGCGATTGGAGGTCGAAGCGCAAGTGAATCTCCGGGGACGCGATCGCTCGCGCCGCGACGTTTTCATGACGCGAGAATAGCCATGGAGCCGGCAGGAAGTCAATCGAGCGCAGCCGTCAGGGTGTCTGCAACCCGCCGTCCATCAAGCGCGTCTGCGTCCATAGCGTGACGTTACGCTCGCACGGATACTTCGCCGCTTCACGCTCATCGAGATCGACGCCCAAGCCCGGCTTTTCGTTGGCGTGAACGAAGCCGTTGCGAAACTGAGGAAGTCCCGGGAACACATCGAGCAGTGCCTCACGCGGACCTTTCAGTTCCTGAATCACGAAGTTCGGCGGCTCGGTGCCCGACCATTCCTGCACGCCGAAATTACGCGATGCAAGGTCGATATGAATGTTCGCTGCGTGCGCGAGCGGCGACATGTCGCCCGGACCATGCCAGGCCGTCCGCACGCCGAATTGCTCGGCGAAGATCTGCAGTTTTCGCGCCGCGGTGATGCCGCCGATCTGACTCAGATGCACGCGAATGAAGTCGATCAACCGCTCCGTAATCAGAAAGCGCCATTCATACGGATTGTTGAATAGCTCGCCTTGCGCCAGCGGCGTCGTGGTTTTCTCGCGCAACTGGCGCATCCATTCGCCTTCTTCGAGCGCGATCGCATCTTCGAGAAAGAACAACTCGAAAGGCTCGAGCTCGCGGGCGAAGCGAATCGCCTCCACCGGCTTCAGACGCTCATGCACGTCGTGGCACAACGCGACATCGAAGCCGATCTTGCTGCGGATGCCATCGAACAGCTTGAGCGTGTCGCGAATGTACTTGCGGCTGTCGAGGTAAATGCCGTCCGCAGCGCCTTCCGGCGCATTGGATGGCGCGCGGCCGAATGCGCCGCCGCCGTATCCGCCGCTTTGACAGCGAACATGCGTGATGCCCTGCTCGCGATATCGCTGAATGTTGTCGCAGAGTTCGTTGAGATCGCGGCCATCCGCATGACGATAGATCGGCACGCCTTCGCGCACCTTGCCGCCGAACAACTGATACAGCGGCATGTTCGCCTGCTTGCCCTTGATGTCCCACAACGCCATATCGATGCCCGAGATCGCGTTGTTTTCGATCGGTCCATTGCGCCAGTACGCGTTCTGATGCATCAATTGCCAGAGCTCTTCGATCGCCTCGGCATCGCGCCCGATCAGCAAGGGCCGCAAGTAATCTTCGATCAGGCAATTGACCGCGAGATGCCGGTACGCGAAGGTCGCGCAGCCGAGCCCATACAAGCCGGGCTGATTCGTCTCGACCCTGACGACGATGAGATTGATGCCTTCAGGCGCGGTCAGGATGACCTTGACGTCGGTGATGAGCGTTGCCATGAGTTATTTCACGAGAAGAGAAGTCACGGAATCGGACTTGCTGCCCGTGCCTCCCTTGGGTGTCGAGCGCTGGCCGGTCTGCGCGGGCACCAGCATCATGAGGACGACCGACGCGAGCAGCGCCGCGGCCATGAACACATACGATGCGGAAGGACTGCCCGTCGCACCGTTCAGATAGCCGACGAGCCACGCGCCGAGGAAGGCGCCGAGCGCACCGCACGCGTTGATGAGACCGATCGCGCCGCCGAGCACATTGCTCGGAATCAGCTCGGGGACGAGCGCGAAGAACGGTCCGTAAGGCGCGTACATCGTGGCGCCCGCGATCACGAGCAACGTGAACGACAGCCAGAAATTCGACGTGCCGACGAGATACGAACCCACGAACGCGACCGTGCCGATCAACAATAACGGCCACAGGAAGAGCTTTCGATTGCGCGTTTTATCGGACAGATACGATGCGAGCAGCATCAAAACGATGGCCGCGAGATACGGCACGGCGGAGAGCCAGCCGACCGAGACGATATCGATCGTTTTCGACGCCGACTTCAGAATCGACGGCAGCCACATGATGAAGCCGTATACGCCGATACTCCACAACGCGTGAATGGCGCAGCACTTGAGCACGATGGACGAACGGAACGCCGCCTTGTAGTCCCGCACCGGCGCGATATGCGCCTGCTCGGACTTGAGGATGGCATCGAAATCGGCTTTCTCCTTGTCGCTCATCCAAGGGGCATCGGCGGGACGATCCTTTACCGTGAACCACCACACGATGGCCCACAGAATCGCGGGCACGCCTTCGATCACGAACATTTCGCGCCAGCCGAAGTTGCGAATGAGATAGCCCGACACGATCGACATCCACAGCACCGTGACCGGATTGCCGAGAATGAGGAACGTATTCGCGCGTGAGCGTTCCGTGCGCGTGAACCATCGGCTGATGTACATGAGCATGGACGGCATCACCGCCGCTTCGACGATGCCGAGGATGAAGCGCAGCGCCATCAACGTCGGAATGTTGCTCACCATGCCGGTCGCGGCGGCGCATAGGCCCCACAAGATGAGGCTCGCGAAGATCAGCTTCTTGACGCTGTTCTTCTGTGCGTAGATCGCGCCGGGCACTTGAAACAGGCAGTATCCGAGGAAGAAAAGCGAGCCGATCAGCGACGAGGTCGCCGACGTGATGCCCAGATCCTTGTCGATGCCCGCGGCCGCCGCAAAGCCGTAGTTCGCGCGATCCAGATAAGCGAGGCTGTACGTGATGAAGATGATCGGCATGAGATGCCACCATCTTTGCGGTGCGACCGTTTTGATGTTGTCCATGATGTCTCCGATGTCAAAGTACGGCGAGCCAGCCGCCATCGACGTAAATGATTTGCCCGTTCACATAGCTCGATGCAGCCGACGCGAGGTACACCGCCGTACCGACGAGCTCTTCCGGCTTGCCCCAGCGCTGCGACGGATTGCTGTTCTTGACCCACCGGTCGAAGTCCGCGTTATCCACGAGCGCCTGATTCATGTCCGTCAGGATGTAGCCGGGGCCGATCGCGTTCGCCTGAATATCGAATGACGCCCATTCGGCGCTCATCGCGCGCGTGAGCATCTTGATGCCGCCTTTTGCGGCCGTGTAAGGCGCAACGGTCGCGCGCGCGCCTTCGCTCGTAAGCGAACCGATGTTGATGATCTTGCCGCCGCGCTTGCGCTCGATCATGCGACGCGCGGCTTCCTTCGCGACGATGAATGCGCTCGTCAGATTGGTATCGATCACGCGTTGCCAGTCGGCGAGCGCGAGCTCGATCATCGGCTTGCGGAACTGAATGCCCGCGTTATTCACGACGATATCCACTTCGATGCCCTCCGCATCCCACGCGGCGAACGCAGCGGCAACCGACGCTTCATCGGTGACGTCGAATGCGCGGCCGCGTGCGTCGAAGCCTTGTGCCTGCAGACGGCCGACAGCGGCATCGACGGTTTCGGCTTTCGTGCCGTTGACGATAACGCGCGCACCCGCCCTCGCCAGTCCTTCCACGAGCGCGTAGCCAATGCCGCGTGCCGAACCCGTGACGAGGGCCGTTCGGCCATTGAGATCGAACAACTTGTTCATGCGTGTTCCTTAGGTGATGCGGTCGAAACGTCGACGCGAGCGCGTCCGCGCAGCCTCTTTGGCGAGGCTGCGTTCCTGGTTGCCAAACGATGATGTATTGCTATGAAGGGGTGTCGTTCACGGTGCGGGCAAGCGCCGCGCGATCGTCGAAGTCCTTTTCCGCGCGTTCGATCAGCGTGAGCACGGCTTGCTCCGCCGCATGTGCATCGCCTTGTTCGATCGCGATGCACAACGCTTCGTGCATCGGCAGCGAGCGGGCGGGGCCGCCCTCGATCTCCGAGCTCAACTCAAAGCTCGTGCGCAGAATTGCGGAGAGCGCGTTTTGCATCTGCTGAACAAACTGGTTGTGGCATGCCGTGAGAATCGCACCGTGGAACGCGAGGTCCGCCGGCACGTATTCGCCTTGTCCTGCAACGGCGCGCTCCATCGCCTTGAATGCGCGACGCACCGCGATGCGGTCCTCGGGCGTCGCGCGCTTCGCCGCGAGCTTCGCGGCATTCGGCTCGATGATCGTGCGCAGTTCCATCAGGTCGCGGATGAGGTCGTCATCGACCACGCCCGAACGTGCGCGCCATGTGATGACGTCGGGATCGAACAACTGCCAGTGCGAGCGCGGCAACACGATCGTGCCGTGACGGCGCCGCACCTGCAGCATGCCTTTCGCGGACAGCGACTTCATCGTCTCGCGAATCGTGATGCGGCTCACCTGCATGAGTTCGGCGAGTTCGCCTTCGGCCGGCAGGATGTCGCCGGGCGCGAATTTGCCCGCGCAGATCTGTTCGCCCATTTGATTGAGGACTTGCCTGTGCAAGGTCGGCATTCAGCTCCCTCTAGATCATACGTATGATTTGGAAGGTAGCAGACGATCTTTCATCGGAACAATCGGGGTTGACCCGGTGCAAGTGCATTGCCGGACGCGCGCATCAAACCTTGATATAGGTCGGCTCAACCATTCGGCGGGGCAGTCAACCTTTTGTACGGCTAGGCGGGCCGTTTCCGTTTCTTTAACGTTGAGTCATCGCTGTGCCGGTCCTCGGCACGCCGTCAGATCCAAGCAAGAGAAGGAAACATCATGACGCTCGACCTGCTTTCGCAAGCCGGGACGCCGCGCGCGCCCCTGATCGAACTCGAAGACCGATGGCGCAGCCCAAGCCCGCGCGTGCTGCAGCCCGCAGCGGATGCGCAGTCCGAGCGAATGGCAATGTCTCGCTGGCTGCATCACGGCGAAGCGCCGCTCGAAGCCGTCAACGAAGGCAGCGGCACGCATCATTGCGTCAGCCTGAATCTCCGGTGCGCGCAACTGATCTTTCGTCATGCGGGCCGCAAGCTGCTGCACGGGCGCGTGCCGGCCGGCGTGGTGCAAGTGACCGCGCCCGCGACGCGCGTCTCGGCCGTGTTCGAATCCGCGATGGATGTGCTGCATCTCTTCGTGCCGCAGCGGGCATTGGCGGAATGCTACGAGGATCTGTTCCAGCGGCCGCATGCGGGCGACATCGTGCTCGACGATCCGAAGCTGATACGCGATCCCGCGCTCGAACGTCTGGGACAAGCGCTCGCCGTCTGCAAGACGGAAGGCGCGGCGCCTGGCAGAGTGTTCATCGACAGCGTCGCTTGTGCAATCGTGTCGCGGCTCGTCGCGCGTCATTTCTCGGCGCCGGCCGTGCGCGGACGCGAGCCTTCGGCGCTGCCGCAATGGCGCATCAACCGCGTATCGGAGTTCGTCGAATCGCATCTGGCCGACAACATCAGCCTGGCCGACATCGCCGCGAGCACCGGACTCACACGGATGCATTTCGCTGCGCAATTTCGGCGCGCCACCGGCATGCGCCCGCACGAATACCTGCTGCAAAAGCGCATCGATCACGCGCAGGCGCTTTTGCGCACCTCGAAGCACAGCATTCTCGATGTCGCGCTTTCCTGCGGATTCCGCTCGCAGGCGCACTTCACGACGGTCTTCAAGCGTCTGGTCGGCGCTACGCCGAAGCACTGGCAGACGACGCTCGACGCGGCATGAGCGCTTTCCGATCGAATGGCGCGACTTCAATGAAACGCCGCCCCAGGGCGGCGTTTTCGTGTCCATCAACGAAGATCGTTCACTCTCCCGCGTGCGCGCCGCCCGCGAGCTTGCCGCGGAAGATGTGATACTGATAAAGGTTGTAGCCGATCATCACCGGAAAGACGAGTCCGATGCCGATGAGCATGAACGCGAGCGTCGGCGAGTCCGAAGCGGCTTCGAGAACGCCCAGCTTGCCCGGAATGAAATCGGGGAACACGCTGATCGCCAGTCCCGCGAAAGACAGCACGAAGAGCGCTACCGATGCGCGGAACGGCCCGCGCGAACTGCCGAGATAGAGTGATGCCATGATGAACGCAAACGCGGCCACGGCGCCGAGTGCGAGCACGATCAGCAGATGCATGACGCCCGGTTGCGACCACCGCGCATGACCGATATCGCTCCTGAACCACGTCGCCAGCGTGAGCGGCGCGGCGGCGGCCACCGTGAACATCGCGCTCAGCAGGGACATCCTGCGCGCCCATTGCTCGACCATGCCCGAGGTCTTCCCGACGAGCCAGGTCGCGCCGAGCAGGCAGTAGCCCGCGACGACGCCCATCGCCGTGACGACGACGAACGCGAGCGCCACCTTGCCGGGCGCGAGCCCCGTGATGACCTTGCCGAGCACGACGCCCTGCGAGAGCGCCGCGATCAGGCTGCCGATGCCGAACACCTTGTCCCAGAGCGGACCCTGATCCACGCTATGACGAAACTCGATTGCGGCGCCACGCATGATCAATCCCGCGATCAGCGCCATGACGGGCAAATAGAGATGCTCCATCAGCAGCGCATAGGCGGCGGGAAACGCGCCGAACAGTGCGCCGCCCAGCACGACGAGCCACGTTTCGTTGGCGTCCCATACATGACCGATCGACTGGACCATGACATCGCGGTCGGCGGACTGCCTGCGCAGCAGCGTGAGGATGCCGACGCCGAGATCGAAACCATCGGTGACGACATAGAAGACGAGCATCAGCCCGATCAGGCCGAACCATGTATCGGCGAGCATCGTATGAACGGCACTATCCATTTGCAGACTCCTGAGTTCAGTAACCGGTGACGGCGTTCGCTTTCGATCGAGCCGTCTCGCCGGCCATCGCGGCGGGCGGCATGATGTCCAGATCGGGGCCGGCGCGCAGCCAGCGTCTTGCGAGCACGAAGAACGTGAACAGCAGCACGGCGTAGAAGGCGAGGAACATCGCGATACTGAGCGAGACCGAAGAGGCCGGAACCGACGAGACGGCATCGCGCGTGCGCTGCAAGCCGTACACGACCCACGGTTGCCGGCCGACTTCGCGCACGATCCAGCCCGCTTCCACCGCCACGTAGGGCAGCGGGATGCAGAGCACCCACGCGAGCAACAGCTTGCGCCGGGCGAGCAGCGCATCGAGCTTTCCGCGCGTCTTGCGCAGCGCATACGCGGTCCAGAACGCAAGCAGCATGAACGCGAAGCCGATGCCCGCCATGACGCGGAACGCGTAGTAGAGCAGCGGCAGTGCGGGCGGCTGATCGTCGCGGGCGAAGTCGGTCAGTCCTTTCACCTGTCCGTGCAGCGAGTGCGTGCCGAGCACGCTCAGCATGCCGGGCACCTCGATGGACCAGTCGTTGCGTTGCGCCTCCCGGTCCGGCCAGGCGAGCAGGGACCAGGACGCGCCTGTGCCCGGCGCATTCGTCTTCCAGTGCCCTTCGATGGCCGCACCCTTCGCAGGTTGTGTCTCGAACACACTCACGCCGCTCGAATCGCCCAGCCAGATCTGCAAGGGCGCGACGAACACCAGCACCAGCAGCGCGAGACGAAACGAGCGCACGAAGAACTCCGGATGACGCCGCCGGTAGAGATTCCACGCTGATATGCCGGCGATGACGAACATGCCCGTCTCGATGGCCGCGACCCACATGTGCCCCACGCCCCAGACCATGTCGGGGTTGAAGATCGCCGCGAGAAAATTCGTCACGACGATCTTTCCGTCGACGATGGAATAGCCCGTCGGAGTCTGCATCCACGAGTTGGCGACCATGATCCAGAACGCCGAGATGCTGGAGCCGAGCGCGACCATCGACGTGGCGAACAGGTGCACGCCGCGCGACACCCGTCCCCAGCCGAGCAGCATCACGCCGATGAAACCTGCTTCGAGCATGAAGGCCATCGCGCCTTCGAAGCCCAAGATATTGCCGATGAACTGGCCGCTGAACTGCGAGAAGCCGGCCCAGTTGGTGCCGAACTGGAACTCCATCGGAATGCCGCTCACGACGCCGACCGCGAAGTTCAGCACGAGCAGCTTGCTCCAGAAACGCGCGTGCCGGTAATACGCAACGTCGCCGGTGCGGATCCACAGCACTTCGACGAGCACGAGAAACGCGGAAAGGCTGATGGTGAGAATCGGCCAGAGTATGTGGAAGATCGCGGTCATCGCGAACTGCGCGCGCGACAGGTCGAGTACGTGATCAAGCATGATGTTCGGTTCCGTGTCGTTGATCGGTGGCGCTCGAGGCGTAATCGTCGACAGCGCCGCTACGCACGACCTTGACGGGCACCGACTTGTAGGCAGGCGTGCGGCTTTGCGGGTCGAACGCATGAAGCGGCACGAGCGGATTGACTTCCGGGTAGTACGCACCGCAGCAGCCGTCGGGAAGCGCGTACTCGACGATCTTGAAGTTGCGGATGACGCGCTCGATACCGTCTTGCGCAATGGCCCGGATATCGACGCGATCGCCCGCACGCAGCTTGCGTTTCGCCAGCTCGCGCGCGTTCATGAACACCACGTCGCGCTGACCGAACACGCCGCGATAGCGATCCGAATGCGAATAGAGCGTCGTGTTGTACTGATCGTGGCTGCGCATCGTCGTGAGCGAGAGCGCTTCGGGATCGTCCTGCGCGGGATCTTCATCGAGACCGTCGAACACGAGGAAATTCGCGCGGCCGGTGTTCGTGTCCCACACGCGCTCGCGCGCCGGCGAGCTCAGATGGAAGCCGCCCGGCACGCGAATGCGCGCGTTGTACGCCTGAAAGATCGGAAAGACGATCTCGATCGCGTCGCGGATGCGGTCATAGCTCGCGACGAGATGCTCCCAGGGCACGCGTGACTTCTCGCCGAGCGTGGCGCGCGCCATGCCCGCCACGATGGCCGGCTCGCTCATCAAATACGGCGATGCGGGATCGTTGCGCCCGGCGGACGCATGCACCATCGACATCGAATCCTCGACGGTGATCGACTGCGGCCCGTCCGCCTGAATGTCGATCTCGGTTCGGCCGAGGCAGGGCAGTATCAGCGCGTCCTTGCCATGTACGAGATGACTGCGATTGAGCTTGGTCGCGATATGCACCGTCAGATTCAGCTTGCGAATCGCGCTTTGCATGCGTTCCCAGTCGGGAATCGCCGCCGCGAAATTGCCGCCCAGCGCGATGAAGACCTTCGCTTCGCCGCGCATCATCGATTCGAGCGTGGCGACTACATCGTTGCCATGCGTGGGCGGCGGCGTGAAGCCGAACGCGCGCTCGATGCCCGCGATCAGTTGCGCGCTCGGCTTCTCCGTGATGCCGACCGTGCGATTGCCTTGCACGTTCGAGTGTCCGCGCACCGGACAGATGCCCGCCCCCGGCCGCCCGACATTGCCGCGCAACAGCGCGAGGTTCGCGATCTGCTGCACTGCCTCCGTGCCGCGGCGATGCTGCGTGATGCCCATGCCGTAAACAAGGATCGCATTGTTCGCGCGCCTGTAGATGTTCGCCGCGTTCGTGATCTCGTCGCGCGTGAGTCCTGCGTGACGTTCGATCGCGTCCCACGGCGTCACGCGCAGATCGGCGAGCAGCGCTTCGATGCCGTGCGTATGGCCTTCGATGAACTCGATATCGAGCACGCGCGGCTGATCGCAGGCGAGGGCGGCATCGTCGGCTTCGACGATCGCCTTCATCATGCCCTTGAGCGCGGCCACGTCGCCACCCACGCGCACCTGATAGAGAAACGAGCTGATGTTCGTGTAACCGAGCGTCGCCATCTCGACCGGATTTTGCGGCGATGCGAAGCGTTCCAGTGCGCGCTCGCGAAACGGATTGAACGACACGATCTTCGCACCGCGGCGGGCTGCGGCGTGCAGGTCGCTCATCATGCGCGGGCTGTTGGTGCCGGGATTCTGACCGAAGATGAAGATCGCGTCCGCATGCTCGAAGTCTTCGAGCAGCACAGTGCCTTTACCGACGCCGATGGATTGCGGCAGGCCCACGCTGGTCGCCTCGTGACACATGTTCGAGCAGTCGGGGAAGTTGTTGGTGCCGAATTCGCGCACGAAGATCTGGTACAGAAACGCCGCTTCGTTCGACGCGCGGCCGGACGTGTAGAAGTCCGCCTGATCCGGATGTTCGAGCGCGTTGAGATGACGGCCGACGAGGGCGAACGCATCGTTCCATTCGATCGGCACGTAGCGGTCCGATTCCGGGTCATAGACCATCGGGTGCGTGAGACGGCCCGCCATCTCGAGGTCGTAATCGTTCCATGCCGCAAGCTCGGAGACGCTGTGCTGCGCGAAGAACTCGGGCGTGCAGCGCATCGCGGTGGCCTCCCATGCAACCGCCTTGGCGCCGTTTTCGCAGAACTCGAACGACGAAGTATGTTTCGGATCGGGCCATGCGCAGCCGGGGCAGTCGAAGCCTTGCGGCTGGTTCATGCGCAGCAGCGTCTGCGCGCCCGACACGGCAATGCCCTGGATCTTCAGCGCCTCGCCGGTGGCCTTCAATGCACCCCAGCCGCCCGCAGGCTCGCTATAGATGCGTATCGCTTTCTTCTCGCTCATTTCCTTCGCCTCGCAAACAATGCCATTCGTTGGTTTGGTGAACGTGATGATCGTCGTTCGCATACGAGGGGTTTTGCATAAAAGCCGGGCCGTTTGCGATCCGCACGAATTGCGAAAGCGGGCGTTGCCGCTTCGCCATCGCCGTGCATACGCTAAAACACCGGTTGCATCGAAAAGACTGGGTTTCGATGCCCGTGAATACTCCTTCCCTACGCGACGGACCCGCCGCGTTACGCGCCGTGCCGAACATCGACTGCATGAGCGGCGCGCCTGATCGAGCATTCAAGGAGCTATTGCAATGGCCACATTCACACTGAAAGACGGAACCGAACTGTTTTACAAGGACTGGGGCTCGGGCCAGCCGGTCGTCCTGTCGCACGGCTGGCCGCTCAACGCGGACGCGTGGGACGCGCAAATGATGTATCTCGCCGAGCGTGGCTGTCGAGTGATCGCGCACGATCGACGCGGCCACGGGCGCTCGGGCCAGACGTGGGCTGGCAACGACATGAGCCGCTATGCGGACGACCTCGCGGAGCTGATCGATCACCTCGATGTGCAAGACGCCGTGTTCATCGGCCATTCGACGGGCGGTGGGGAAGTCGCCCGCTATATCGGCCGTCACGGCACGAAGCGCGTGAAGAAGGCCGTGCTGATCTCGGCGGTGCCGCCTTTGATGCTCAAGACGGAGGCCAATCCCGGCGGCCTGCCGCTTTCCGTTTTCGACGATATCCGCAAGGGCGTTATCGGGAACCGCTCGCAGTTCTTCAAGGATCTGGCGACGCCGTTCTTCGGCTTCAATCGCGAAGGCGCGCACGCTTCGCAAGGCACGATCGACTGGTTCTGGCTCGCGGGCATGCAGTGCTCGATCAAGAGCGCCTACGACTGCATCGAGGCATTCTCGGAAACGGACTTCACCGAAGACCTCAGGAAGATGACGATGCCGACTCTGGTGCTGCAAGGCGACGCCGATCAGATCGTGCCGCTCGACGACTCCGGCGAGCTCTCCGCGAAGATCGTCCCCGACGGCACGCTCGTCGTCGTTCCCGGCGCGCCGCACGGCATCTGCACAACGCATGCCGATATCGTGAACGAGCAACTGCTCGCATTCATTCGCAAGTGATGGTGAGAGCCATGAAAGACATTCCGGAATCTCACCCTCCATTTCCACCGTTCTCGCGCGAGACGGCTCTCGAGAAAGTGCGTCAGGCCGAAGACGGATGGAACTCGCGCGACCCCGATCGCGTATCGCACGTCTATTCGCTCGACACGCAATGGCGCAATCGGGCGGAGTTCGTTCACGGTCGCGAGGACGTGCGCGCGTTTCTCGACAGAAAGTGGCGCAAGGAAATGGACTACCGCCTCATCAAGGAGCTCTGGGCGTTCGGCGGCAATCGCATCGCCGTGCGCTTCGCTTATGAATGGCGCGACGATGCGGGCAACTGGTTCCGTTCTTATGGCAACGAGAACTGGGCGTTCGGCTTCGATGGTCTGATGAGACATCGTCATGCGAGCATCAACGACGTGCCGATCGCCGAAAGCGAACGCAAGTTTCATTGGCCGCTTGGCCGAAGACCGGACGATCATCCGGGGCTCAGCGAGTTGGGGCTCTGAGCAAAAGAGGCCGCGCGCCGGGCAACGCGGTGCGGGGTCGCATTCCCTATGCGATCGACGAGAGAGCGCAATGAAAATCGAGCGAGTCTGGAGCGTACTTGCCACAATGGCGCTCTTCCTGATAGCCGCGTTCATCGGCAAGACCTTGTGGGATCACTACATGGATGCGCCGTGGACGCGCGACGGCCGCGTGCATGCCAATGTCGTCACGATCGCGCCCGATGTATCGGGCATGATCGTCGCCGTGCCGGTGCACGACAATCAGTTCGTCAGAAGAGGGGATCTTCTGATGCAGATCGATCCGTCGCATTACCGCATCGCGGTCGCCGAGGCCGAGGCGAAGGTCGCCGCGAGCAGGGCGGAACTGGCACTGCGTCGCGACGATGCGAAGCGCCGCGCGGCTCTCGACAATGAAGTCGTCTCCGACGAAGTCAAGCAGAACTCCGGCCTTCAGGCCGATGCCGCGACGGCTGCCTACGACCAGGCGCTAGCCGCGCTCGATGCTGCGAAGCTGAATCTTTCGCGAACGCGCGTCGTTTCTCCGGTCGACGGCTACGTGACGAACCTGAACACATGGCAGGGTGACTACGCGAGCATTTCGACGCCGAAGCTCGCGGTGGTCGATCGAAACTCGTTCTGGGTCTATGGTTACTTCGAGGAAACGAAGCTGCCGGAAGTGAAGGTCGGTCGGGCGGCGGAGATCCGCCTGATGAGTGGAACGCTGCTGCGAGGTCATGTGCAAAGCATCGCACGGGGCATCTATGACCGCGACAATCCGCAAAGCATGGACCTCACCGCGAACGTCGACCCCGTCTTCAATTGGGTGCGGCTCGCGCAGCGCGTGCCGGTGCGGATCGGCATCGACAGCGTGCCGGAGGGCGTCGAGCTGACGGCGGGGACGACATGCACGGTCGTCGTCGACAGTGGGCTATCACAAGGGCATATCGTTCGATATGCGAATGACGTCATCGCGCGTGTGCAGAGTGCGTTGTAATGCGAAACGCGGCGATCGAATCCCGTCGTACGCAACGCAGCACGCTGCGCCTCGGGCTTGCTCGCTGGGCGGCGACCGATGGTCTCGTCTGGCTGCATCTGGCAAAGACACTCACTGCCGCGTTCATCGCCATGGGCATCGCGATGAAGCTCGACATCCCCACGCCGCGCACGGCGATGACAACGGTTTTCGTGCTGATGCAGCCGCAGAGCGGCATGGTGCTGTCGAAGAGCTTTTACCGGATGGTCGGCACGATCATCGGAACCATCGTCGCGGTCATGCTCGGTGCGCTGTTCCCGCAGCAACCGCCGCTTTATATCGGTGCGCTGACGCTGTGGGTGTCGCTCTGCACCGCCGCCGCGCTGCGCTATCGCAACGTCCGCTGGTATGCGTTCGTGTTGGCGGGCTATACGAGCGCGCTTATCGGCATTCCCAGCGTGACCGATCCGAACGGGCTCTTCATCGCCGCGCTGAACCGTTCGGCGGCCGTGTTGCTCGCCATCGTCTGTAGCGGGGTGGTCAGCGCGATCGTGCTGCCGCAATGGTCGTCCGCGCGGCTGAAACATATCCGTCGCGAGCGCTTCGTATCGTTCTCGAAGTTCGCGGCGCAAGCGTTGCGCGGCGAGATCGACAACGAACGCTTCCTGACGAAGTACGGCGAGTTTATCGACAGCGTCATTGGCTTCGAAGCCACGCGCGCATTCGCTTCTTTCGAAGACCCCGAAGTGCGATCGCGCTCTCGTCGTCTCGCGCGCCTCAATGCTGCGTTCATGGATCTGTGCACGAGGCTGCATGCGCTGCATCGTTTCCTGGCGACGCGTCGTGGCCATGCGGTCGACGTGGTTGCCGCCTATTGCGCGGAACTCGCGACTTTGCTGGACGTCGCGCGCGATGCCGGAATGATCGATGAGGATACGATCAGCCGCAGAGCCGCGCTCGTCTCGGCTTTTGGCGTGCGTCTGAATGCGCGGGCGGAAGCGGATCGCGAGGAACTCGCGCGCACCGTGAGCGCGCAAGCACTGATGGATTTCGATGTTGCCGTTCAATTGCTGTCTGACTACGTGTCGTCTTGGATGTACTATGCCGACGCGTATGTATCGCTCGTCTACGAGAAGCACGTCTTCGAAGAGTCGGACATCAAGCGCGTCTTTGTCACGAACACGAGCGTGATCGCAGTGACGTTCCTGATGACGTGTGCGGTGCTCGGAACGATCGGCGCCTGGTGGTTGTCGAGCGACTGGCCCGCCGGCGGCTACGCGATCATCGGCGCGGCGGCCGTGTCGGCGTTGGGATCGAATTCGCCGACACCCATCCGGTTCTCGTTGCAGATGGCATCGGGCGCGGCTGTATCGACGCTCGCGGCGTATCTGGTGCTGGACTACGTGTATCCGGCGATCGACGGCTTTCCACTGCTGTGCTTCGTCCTCACTCCCTTGCTCGGGCTCGGCGCATTCCTTGCCACAAGACCGAAGTTCACCGGCTTCGGCCTCAGTTTCTGCATCTTCTTCTGTATCCTCGGCGGACCGGATCGCGTCATCCGTTACGCACCCGAGCCGCTGTTGAATAGCGGCATCGCGCTTACGCTCGCGATGCTTGCATGTGCGGTCGCATGGACGTTCGTGTTTCCTGTCGAGAAGCCGTGGCGCGTCGCTGCGTTGACTCGCGACCTGCGACGTCAGATGAACGTCGCATGCACCGCGCCGCTCGACGACGCGAGGCAGCTCTTCCAGTCGGGCACGTTCGATCTCATCGCTCAGATACGCGCGCTGCTTCCGCAGCCAACGGCACAGTATCGTCAAGCGCTTTCGTGGATTCTGGTCGTGCTGGAACTGGGGCACGCATCCATCGAATTTCGCACCGATAGTCGCGATGTCGACGCGGTTCGCATGGTGGCTGCGGACTGGCGCGCATCGACGGAAGAGACGATGCGGCGTTTGATGCAACTTCTCGATACGCCGTCGCACAACACGCGCGACGCGAGCCTTCGCGCGATCGACAGCCAGATTGAAGTCGCGATGCACGGCATCGAAGCGATGCGTGGCGCGGACCACGAGATCCTGCGCATGCGCAGCTTGCTCGCGCGGCTGCATTTCATGCGTAGCGTGCTGATGGATGTCGATTCGCCCTTTTTACGTAGTTATACGCACGCCTAAGCAATAGCAAAGCGATCGACGGTCGAGGCGAGACCCGCTGCGGAATGCGGCGCTGCGTCGAAGCGGTTCTGAAATGAGGATGCGAGCAACTCGACGAAGGTTCTGGTCTTCGCATCGATATGCTGTCGCGACGGATAGACCGCATATACGCACGCCGTTCGCAGCGCGTGATCGGGAAAGACACGCACGAGTCGCCCGGACGCGATGTCGTCGGCGACGACGTAGTGCGGCATCGCACCGACGCCGGCGCCCGCGAGCAGGGCGGCGCGCATTGCTTGTGCATCGTTCACCATGATCTGACCGTCGTTTTCGGCTCTGCTGCCTGAGTCCGTGGCGAATTCCGAGTGCCAGTCGCACGGGTGTCCGAAAGGCGCGCTGATGCGCGTGCGCGCGTGCGTCGGCAAATCGCCGAGGGATTCCACCGCGTGACACCTGAGATAGCCGGGCGCGGCGACGAGCACACGCTCGAAGCGCCCGACGATCCTGTACGCGTTGCCCGAATCGGGGAGCGCCGCCGCCGCCAGCACCGAGACGTCGAACTGTTGCTGCACCAGATCCGGCATGCCCGGCAGCAACTTCAGATCGACACTCACTTGCGGATGCGCGCGCCGGTATTCCACCACGGCCGACATCAACTGCGCGAGACCCAGGTCCGGCGAAGCATGCACGCGCAGGCGTCCACGCGGGACGGTGGCGGCGTCGCTTGCCTCGGCTTCGGCGCTGTCGATCTGAGCGAGGATCTCCTTGCACTTCTGGTAGTAACGTTCGCCGCTATCGGTGAGGGACACGCGGCGGGTGGTGCGCTGCAAGAGGCGCGTGCGCAGGCTGTCTTCGAGCGAAACGACCGCGCGTGAGACGATTCCGACGCTGCAATCCATGCTTTTCGCGACGCCACTGAAACTGCCGGTCTCGGCGACGCGCGAGAACACGCGCATGCTGAAGATCTTGTCCATGTCGGCTTTGTCTCCGGGCTAAAGATTCAGGCGCGCTCCTGCCGCGCGATGGACTCACGATACGTTCGCAACGCGCTCGACGCCATCAGTCGTGGATACAGTCAGGTCATCCTTGCGTATAGGGTGGAGGGGGGCGTATCCATATCTACTGGAGAATCGGATAACGACGTCGATTCCATCGACTTCACGCATGCATATGCGGTCAGCCCCGTGCTCGGTCGCAATGCGGCGGCCGTCACAAGAGACGCCTCGTCGACCTGGTAAGAGAGGCCCATGCGAGAAGCCTCTCAGCGACCCTGTTGCCAGTAATGGGTGCCTTGTCATGCACGCCGTCGTCAGGCAGCGCTATCCGGATAGCGTTGCAGAGGCGAGCGCATTTTACTAAGTCATTGACCATTAGGCAGAAACCTTGACACAGCCGGTGTGCCCAGTTATCGCCGCCCTCTTAATTGGCACACGCTCGCTGCTGACCGTGCAGAGCGCCACACCGATTTCGGCGGTCGAGAGAATGCGAAAGCTATACGTTTTTATGCGTCATTTCCCAAAACGGCTGCTATCCGGATAGCGTTGCCCTAGCGGTACCTGCGCGAACGGGTGCCGGGTCTGACCGCGGAGCCGTCCGCAGCGCTGCGTATGGCAATGCTCGATTATCGTCACGAGAAGAAGGTTATCGGTCAGTGGCCGGGCATTCTTGCGCGCTTCACGCTGCCGGACGGCCGTCTTGGAACGCTGCACCGCACGTTCCTCGAACGCTCGAAACCGTCGAAGGCGTCGATCGTTACTAACGATGGCGAGACCCTTCCCGCCAAGCTGAACGACGTGACGCTTCATAAGCTCAACGGCGGCGCAGTCCGGCTGATGGATCCAGTCGATGGAGAAATCGGCGTCGCGGAAGGCCTCGAGACGGCGTATGCCGCGCACATGCTCTTCGGTGTGCCGGTCTGGTACTGCCTGAATCGGATCCTTCTCGCCGACTGCGTGGTTCCGAACGGTCTCGGCATCCGCGTCGTCCACATCTTCGCGGACTTCGATGCGGTCGATCCCCGCACCGGCAAATCACCGGGCGTAGATGCCGCATTGAAGCTGGCGAAGCGGCGGCGTGCCGAGGGTTACACGGCTATCGTTCACCGTCCGAAAAAGCGCGAAACCGATTTTGCCGACGAGTGGTGCGCATCTCGGGCAGCACATCGCCCTGCCGTTGCAATGGTGGTGCGTCGCGACCAACGCGAAACACTGCACGTTTGATTGTTTAATAATCCGCGGCCGTCCGGCCGCTAACAGTAAGTTTTGCCCGGTGGGGATTCGTCCCCGCTGGGGCCGCAATCCGCCCGAGCTTTTCCAATGGAGAAGAGGAAATGAGCTTCAGCATGATTGTTGGCCGGTATGAGATCGTGGCAACTTCCGGCGTCGAAAACGGCTCGGTCAGAGTAGGGAAGTCGGAGGCGGAAGCCTATGACGTGATTGACAGGAAGCGTGGCGGTCATGCCCGACTGGAGAAACAAGGCGTCACGCTCGACACTGCATGGTTTTACTGCATTCGTCGACAGGCGAACGCCCAGGGGGTGACCCTATTGCATTGATAACCATCGCTATTAATAAAAAAATCCGGCCAAAACATGAACTGCACCCCAAAAGTTGGACACCCGTTCAACGATTTGGGGTGTTTTTTCATGAGCAAGTACAGCGCACGACTC